>JAIRXY010000033.1 GCA_031268055.1 Prevotellaceae bacterium
CCATGTAATGCTTGAAATAAGAAATCCTAAAGACCTGATAAAATATGGAACCGATTAATCAAACAAAAGAATTTGACTGCGTAAAAATGATGCGGGACATTCGTGACAAAATAGATGCCGAAACAGCCGACATGACTTATAAAGACTTGAGAGTTTATTTAGACAAGCAACTAAAGCATAATGTATTTTGGCAACGAATAATCCGTCGGCAGAAAATAAACAATTATGTGTCTTAAATTTGAAGTACAAAAAAATAAGCACATTCCCGAAACGGATTGCAGAAAGGTTGGTTCCCTCCCTCCCTCCCTCCCTCCCTCCATCCCGACGTTTTACATCATATAGCTTAATCCTGCTCTGAAATTTGTGACTCTCCCACAGTGAAAATTTTACCTGATAATTGCGATATGAAATATCTTTGGCAATGAGGTTTTAGGTTATTTAATGGAGTTTGTTGATAAAAAAAACAATGCGGAATTGCCGTGCTTTAAGGGAAAAATAGTAACTTAGCGAAATTTTTGTAACACTACATACATGGCAGAAATAGAGGACGAAAGGATTGTTCCGGTCAACATTGAGGAAATAATGAAGTCGTCGTACATTGATTACTCAATGTCGGTGATAGTTTCGCGCGCGCTACCCGATGTGCGCGATGGGCTAAAGCCGGTGCATCGGCGCGTGCTGTACGGGATGTCGGGGTTGGGTTTATCGTCGGGCTCGGCGTATAAGAAATCGGCAAGAATTGTCGGTGAGGTAATGGGTAAGTACCACCCACACGGCGACAGCAGCGTGTACTACACTATGGTGCGCATGGCGCAGTGGTGGAGCCTGCGCTACATGATGGTAGACGGGCAGGGTAACTTTGGCTCGCGCGACGGCGACGCCGTTGCTGCCATGCGCTACACCGAAGCCCGCCTGCGCAAGATAGCCGAGGAAATGCTCCTCGATATTGAAAAAAACACGGTGGACTTAACCCCCAACTTCGACGACAGCCTCACCGAGCCAACCGTGTTGCCGGCCAAAATCCCCATGCTGCTGGTCAACGGCTCATCGGGTATTGCCGTGGGTATGGCCACCAACATGCCGCCCCACAATCTGGGCGAAGCCGTGAACGCCATTTGCGCCTACATCGACAACAACGATATTGCTACTGACGAGCTGATGCAGCACATCAAAGGCCCTGACTTCCCAACGGGCGGCATCATATACGGCGTACAAGGCATCAAAGAAGCATACGAAACGGGCAGGGGCCGCGTAGTTATTCGCGCAAAAACCGAAATTGAGGTTAGCGATACCGGCCGCGAAACCATTGTGATTACCGAGCTTCCCTACATGGTGAGCCCCGCCGCGCTGGTCGAAAAAATAGCCCACTTAGTAGAAGAAAAAATTATCGACGGCATCTCGTACGTCAACGACGAATCGGACAGGATTAACCTCACGCGCGTAGTCATAAAGCTCCGCAAGGATGCGGTAGCCAACATCGTGCTCAACCATCTTTTTAGGCACACCGACATGCAATCGAGCTTTTCCATCAACAGCATTGCGCTGGTGGACGGAAGGCCTCGCCTGCTTTCGCTCAAGGAGCAAATAAAGTACTTCGTCAGGCATCGGCATGAGGTGGTAGTGCGCCGCGCAAGGTTTGAGCTTGGCAAGGCAGAAGACCGCCTTCACATCCTCGCAGGGCTGCTCAAGGCCATTGACCACATTGATGAGGTGATTGCCATTATCCGCGCCAGCAAAACACCCGACGAGGCCATTCAGCAGCTGATGCTCCGCTTTGAGCTGGACGACCTGCAAGCGCGCGCCATCGTAGACATGCGCCTGCGCGCCCTCACAGGCTTGGAGCGCGATAAGCTGCAAGCCGAGTTTGACGAGCTGACCAAGTTAGTAACCGACCTCAAGATATTTTTGGGCAGCGAAGAGCTGCAAATGAAGCTCATTAAGGAAGAGCTCACCGACGTAAAAACCCGCTTTGACGACGGCCGCAAAACCGAAATCGTTCCCGCCGCCGAAGAGTTCAACCCCGAAGATTTTTACGCCGACGACGAGGTGGTAATCACCATTTCGCACTTAGGCTACATCAAGCGGACGCCGCTCAACGAGTACCACACGCAAAACCGCGGCGGCATTGGCTCCAAAGGCGCTGCTGCGCGGGACGAAGATTTCATAGAGCACATTTTTGCGGCAACCATGCACAACACCATGCTGTTCTTTACCGAAAAAGGAAAATGTTACTGGCTCAAAGTGTACGAAATCCCCGAAGGTACCAGAACTACCAAGGGGCGCGCCATACAGAACATCGTCAACCTTGAGCCGGATGATAAGGTAAAGGCCTACATCAACGTAAAAACGCTCGAAGACAAGGACTACATAGACAACAACCACATAGTGCTCTGCACCAAGCGTGGAGTTATAAAAAAGACGGTGCTGGAGCAGTTCTCCCGCCCACGCCAGAATGGCGTAATTGCCATCAACGTCAAAGACGGCGACCAGCTGCTCGAAGCCAAGCTCACCAACGGCAGCAACGAAATCATACTTGCCGCTCGCCACGGAAAAGCGCTGCGCTTCAACGAAGGCAAGGTGCGCTCCATCGGCAGAACAGGCTCTGGAGTGCGCGGCATACTCATTGGCGAAACCGACGAGGTGGTAGGCATGGTATGCGTGGCAGACGAAAAAACCGAAATACTTGTTGTTTCGGAAAATGGCTACGGAAAACGCTCGGCGCTCGCCGCCTACCGCGTCACCAACCGCGGAGGGAAAGGGGTGAAAACGCTCAACATCACCGAAAAAACCGGCAACCTCATCGCCATAAAAGATGTAATCGACGAAAATGACCTGATGATTATCAACAAATCGGGGATTACCATTCGCGTTCCGGTATCCGAAATCCGCGTCTCCGGCCGTGTGGCGCAGGGCGTGAAGCTCATTAAGCTGCGCGATAATGATGCAATTGCCGCCGTCGCCAAGGTAAACAAGAGCGAAGAAGAAGCGCTCGCTGCAACGCCTGCCGAGGCTACAGCCATAGCCGAAGTTGGAGCTGAAACCGAAGTTGGGGCTGAAGCGCCGGTAACGCCAACGCCGAACGAAAATTCATAGCGAGCTGTATGCAGGCTTATAAAAATAATTTTTTACACACACAAAAAAAACATGCAAATATCCACTAACAAAATAGTTACTTTATCCTACCAGCTTGTTGTTGACGACGACATTGTAGATTCGATGTCGAAGGAGAGTCCGCTCTCGTTCTTGTTTGGTAGCGGCATGACAATTCCAAAGTTCGAGGCAAACATCGAAGGGTTACGTGCTGGCGACGCTTTCAAATTTACGCTCTCACCTGAAGATGGTTATGGCGAGGTTTACGAAGAAAACATTAAAGAATTTCCGCTGGAAGCTTTCATGATAGATGGAAAGCTTGATGATAACATATCGTTAGAGGAAGGCGCCGCCATCCCAATGCAGGATAGCAGCGGCCACGTCTTTGCAGGTGCAGTGGTGGAGGTAAATGAAAATTCGGTAGTGCTCGACTTCAACCATCCGCTGGCCGGCATGGAGCTAAACTTCGAGGGACGCATTATTGGCGTGCGCGAAGCTACCGAAGAGGAGCTTGCCCAAAAAAGCGCGGGCGGCTGTGGCTGCTGCAACGGCAACGATTGCTGCGACGACAACGAGGACGGCTGCTGCTGCGACAGCGACAGCGATACCTGCGGCTGCGGTTGCCATTAATTCTTTTTTGGAAAATTTGACCCCCTTAATAATCTTTGAATTTTGCTATCATGAGAAAAAAAATTGTTGCAGGAAACTGGAAAATGAACACCACCTTTGCCGAAGGCGAAGCGCTGGTAAAAGCAATTATCGCCAAAAAAAGCGAAGTGAAAAATGATGTAACGCTGGTTGTTGCGCCGCCGTTTACGCACCTCACCTGCCTTGCCGAGGACTTGGAGAAAGCCGGCATCGGCCTGTCGGCGCAGAATTGCGCCGAGTACGAAGCGGGGGCATACACGGGCGAAGTATCGGCCAAGATGCTTGCTTCTGTAGATGTGAAATACTGCATACTTGGGCACTCCGAGCGTCGTGAGTACTACGGTGAAACCAGCGCAACGCTAACCCGAAAACTTGCCCTTGCCCTCAAGCATGGCTTGACACCCATTTTTTGCGTAGGTGAAAAGCTGCACGAGCGCGAAGCCAACCGCCATTTTGAAGTAATCAACGCCCAGCTGGAGGCGCTTACCCAGCTAAGCGCCGAAGATTTTGCCAAGGTAGTGGTTGCCTACGAGCCGGTATGGGCTATTGGCACAGGCAAAACGGCAAGCTCGGCGCAGGCACAGGAAATACACAACTTCATCCGGAAAACGTTGGCCATCAAGTTTGGCGTAGCGGCAGAGCAAACGCCCATACTGTACGGCGGCAGCTGCAAACCCTCCAACGCTGCCGAAATCTTTGCCCAACCCGACGTAGACGGTGGCCTCATTGGTGGAGCCGCCCTCGCTGCCGATGACTTTATTGCTATCGCAAAGGCTTTTTAGCTTGAATGCTAAGCTTAGAATTTAGAGTTTAGAGCTGGCTTTCTCAGCTCTAAACTTTTAATTTTTCAGCCCAATAATCCAATGGCAAAACCCCGCTTTGATGAGGTAAAATCGAGCTACGAGCGCATTATGTCCGACTTGAAAAAAAAGATATACAAGCCGGTATACCTGCTCATGGGCGAAGAAGCATACTACATCGATTTAATCTCCAACTACATACAGGAAAATGTGCTGAGCGAAGCCGACAAAACTTTCAACCAAACGGTGCTCTACGGTCGGGATATTAGCTCCAAGCTGGTGGTTGAGGTGGCGCGGCGCTACCCCATGATGGGCAGCTATCAGGTTGTTGTTGTGCGCGAGGCGCAGGAAATCAAAGACATCGAAAAGCTGGAGATTTACGTTAGCAGCCCGCTAAAGTCAACCATACTTGTCATTTGCTACAAGACAAAAACGGTAGATAAGCGCAAAGCTTTCTACAAGCAGGCAGCCAAAGTGGGCGAAGTGTTCGAATCTGCTTCGCCATACGACGACAAGATTCCCGACTGGATTATCGACTACCTCAAATCCAAGCAGCGCACCATTGATGTGGCCGCAGCAAAAATTTTGGCGGATTATTTGGGCGACAACTTGAGCAAAATCGTAAATGAGCTCGACAAGCTGGCGGTGATTGTCCCCCCAAACAGCAAAATTACCGCCGAGCACATTGAGCGCAACATTGGCATTAGCAAGGATTACAACCCCTTTGAGCTCTGCAACGCCATCAACTCGGGCAACGTACTCAAAGCCAACCGCATTATCATGCACTTTGAGCGCGACCCTGCGTCAAATCCGATGGTACCAATAATTACTGCGCTATTCTCAAACTTCAATAAGATATTTTTGCTGCACATGCTCAAGGCAAAGTACAAAACCTCCATTCCTTCTACCGAAATTCAGGGTGTTCTGGGCATAAACCCCTACTTCCTGAAAGACTATGAAGCCGCGTCACGGCGATTTCCGCCTACCAAGGCAGCAGGGGTGATTGCGCTGCTGCGCGAGTTCGACATGCGAAGCAAAGGCTGGAACAACGCCTCCACCAGCTACGGAGACTTGCTGCGCGAGATGGTGTATAAAATGATGCACTGACATGAATTAAATAGCTGAAAATAAATATTATATAAAATTATAAAGGAGAAGAAATGACCATCGTACTTGTAGCTATTACCGTTTTGGTATCAATAACGGCGCTTAAGCAGCGCACGTTTTTTGATAAGCTGCTCCTGTCGCCCTACCGCATGGTGTACCACAAAGAGTGGTATCGCATTATTACGCACGGGTTTATCCATGCAGATTACGTCCACCTGGCGGTGAACATGATAGTGCTGTACTCATTTGGCAGCGCCGTGGAGATGTGCCTTAACGAGCTGCAGGTGGAGGGAATAACATCCCTGCCCCTGCTGCACTACTTTGTGCTGTATTTTGGCGGCATGGTGGTAGCTACCATATCTACCATTGCCAAGCATAAGGATGTTTACGACTACTCGGCGGTGGGCGCGTCGGGGGCGGTGAGCGCGGTGCTGTTTACGTTCATCTTTTTTCAGCCGTGGAGCATGCTCTACCTCATGGGAATTATTCCTGTGCCGGGCATTGTTTTTGGGCCTCTCTACCTCTGGTATTCATCGTACATGGGCAAGCGTTCTGCCGACAACGTAAACCACGACGCGCACTTCTACGGCGCTATTTTCGGATTTCTTTACCCCATTGCCATTGAGCCACAGCTGCTGATAAACTTTATGCATCACCTGATGATGAAGTGATAATAGCTGAGGCTTTTGGAGCAAACCATATACGCAAATAAGCTTATGCAAAAGGCCATTTTTCTTGACCGCGATGGAGTAATCAACAGCGACGAAGGACACTACTACGTGCACCGCGAGGAAGATTTTGTGCTTACGCCAAAGCTCGGTGAATGCCTGAAAATGCTGCAAGAAGCGGGATTTTTGCTCGTCGTTGTTAGCAATCAGGGTGGGATAGCGCGCGGCCTGTACGGTGTGCAGGAGGTAGAGCGCCTCAACAACCTTTTGCGCGAGCGGATGACAAAGTACGGCGTAGCGTTGGCGGAATTTTACAGCTGTCCGCACCATCCTGATTTTGGCAAATGCTTGTGCCGAAAACCGCAGCCGCTGCTTGTTCAGAAAGCTTTGGCGCGCTTCGATATTGACGCCTCGCGCTCCTACTTCATTGGCGACCGCGAAAGCGACATGGAAACCGCCCACAACGTCGGTGTAAAGGGAGTGTTGGTCAAAAGAAATGCAGGAATTGTAGAAGCGGTGAAGGAGATTTTGAATTTTGAATTGTAAATGACAAACAATCTGTCTTCATCCGTCCAATCCGTTTCATCCGTGTACTATCATTAATGGCACGCGGATGAAGCGGATTGAACGGATGAAGACGGATAAATCCTCTATTTTCGCAAAGATATGGTTCGTCCTTTGCCGACCCCTGGAGTTTATACAACAGCTGCACCCAAAAATGCTCTTACTGACGAACTGATGAGCGGAATAAATGATTGTTTGTAATGTTTTTTTCATATCTTTGTGTCGGTTTCTTTTACGTTTCGCATAAGCGTGTATTTTCCAGAAGCTGTACTAACATAAAATGAAGCGGCAAGAATTTGGCCATGCGCGCATAACCGTGACTTGTAATCTGAGTTAAAAAAATATTCTAACATGAGCCACCTTACAGAAAAATCTGCCGCACTAAGCGCAGCGGCGACACTATTGCATGAGAATGGATTTTACCCCGCTGTTGCCCACAGCGCGTACTACAGCTGCTACCAGCAAATGATGCACATTTGGTTGCACGGCATGGGAAAAACAGAACAGGAGTTAAGGTGTCGGAGAAATTCCCACGAACTCTTGATTGGCTCAATAGGAGGCCTTATGCTAAAAACCAATGCAAAGGAGAGCGCCGCTCTTTTCCAAACATTTCGAGCTAAAATATGGAAACTCAAAAAGTTACGGACTAATGCCGACTACAGCGACACCCCGTTTGGAAGGAGAGATAGCGCCAATTCGTTATCCTTATCGGTTGAGATTATGCAAATTCTGAGAAAATATTGAAAGTCATGGACGCAAAAAAATTTATAATAAGCGAGCTGAATGCTCTTGCAAAACAACTTGGATACGTGAAGTTACGCTATCGCTACGACGAGGATACCACCACACACGTTGTGGAGGTAACGCCGAAAGTAGCGTATACCTCCAGCGACTTTACTTCGCTGGAAATAGAAACATGGAAAAAATTCTTTGCTCGTTTCCCCGACGAGGGGCTGTGCTTCATTACCGACGACGGCACAGTGGGCATTGATGATGTTGAAGGCGAGGAGTACGCAATACAGGGCGTAAGCTACGCCGAAAGCGTTTCTATGCCACAAAAAACGACGACCTTTTACCGGCAGGAGCATAAAAGAGCAACCGCGGCAATATAATTTAAAAATCTGTCTTCATCCGTTCAATCCGCTTCATATATGTCTGCATGGGTGGCAAGTTGGATTAATTTTCATCGGATAATAGTGATTTGAAATTCACTCAAAAAAAAATAGCCGAAAATAGCTATATTTGCCGGATAAATTTTTAGTCAAAAGCATCATGGAAAAAAGCTTCATTCCGGACAATCAAATCGCTTGGATGCCGGCAAGCGGAAATACGTTCCGTAAGGTGACGGGCTACAACGACCAGCTGATGATGGTAAAGGTAAAATTTCTGCAGGGCAGCGTTGGCGCGGTGCACGAGCACCCACACTCGCAGGCCAGCTTCGTAGCAAGCGGCAAGTTCGAGGTGCAAATCAAAGATGAAAAAAAGGTATTAGAGGCCGGCGACTGCTTCTTTGCAGCCCCCAACGTTCCGCATGGCGTTGTTTGCCTCGAAGAGGGCGTGGTGGTTGACGTATTCAGCCCCATGCGGCAGGATTTTGTGTCGAAAGAGTAGCACGGCGACAAAAAATTACGGCACGCTACACGTGACGACATGCGGGCGGCAGCGCGCTACTTTGCTACGTAAACCATCCCGTTGTCGCAGCCGTGAATAGTGCGGCTATCTTTCATCTGCTGCTCAATGTAGTCGATATGCTCCTGCGTAATGGTTTGGCCGGGCATGAGCACCGGTATCCCCGGCGGGTAAGGCGTTACAAAAAACGACGAGATACGTCCGCAGGCATTCTCTATCTTGATTTGCTCGCGCGGCTCAAAAAAGTAGGACAAGCCCGCTGTTTGCACGTCGGGAATCTTTACGTTACCTACGTTACGCCTGACTCTTTTGTCAAAGCGCGTGGACTCGCGCTCCAGCTCGCTCAGCGCAAAAAACAGCTCGCCCTCCTTGGCCGTTGACGTGCCAATGGTAAAGAGAAAAAGGATGGTGCCCTCCGGCGTTGTTTTTTCCACCTCAAAACCTTTTTCTTGGAGGTATGCCTGTATCTCCTTCATTTCGCAGTCCAGCGCCGATACGTCGAGCAGCACCTTGAGCGGGTCGTTTCCGTAGCCGTAGGTTTTGAGGTGCTTAAACTCTTTTTGAAAATCGCTAAACTCAACCACCTTTATTTTGGTAAGCCGCCTGCGCACGGCATCGCGAAAGCGTTGCGCCTGCTCCAGCGCCTTACCCAGCAGCTTAAAGCCTTCAATCTCCATCTGCATGGAGCACACGCCAAGCGATGCAATAATCTGGTACTGTGGCGACGTGGAGGTGTAGAGGTGAAATATTTCGCGAAAGTAATCTTCGTCAAAATCGGGGTCGTTCACGTGGATGTAGGAGCTCTGGCTGAACGCCGACAGCACCTTGTGGGCGCTATGCGTAACGTAGTCGGCGCCCGAACGAATAGCCGAGTACTCCCTGAAGTAGGGGTGAAACGAGGCGTACCCAAACCACGCCTCATCGATAAAAACCTTGATGTGGGTACCTCGCTGCTGGTTAATTTTTTTCACCAGCTCCACCACGCAACGAATCGGAATCAAGATACCGTCGTAGGTGCAGCCGGTGAGCACCACCAGCTTCACGTCAGGATTTTTCTTTATGGCCTCCTCAATATCCTTGATGGATGGCGGGGCAAAAATGCCGTATTTGGACGAGTATTGGCTGTTTATGTAAACAGGTATAGCCTGAGACTGAATAAAGCCGTAGTGCACCGATTTGTGGCAGTTGCGGTCAACAATAGCCTTGTCGCCTGAGCGCAGCAGCGTTTGCAGAATAATTTTGTTGGAGTTGGACGATCCATTGGTTACAAAAAACGTTTTGCGCACGTTGAAAATGCGCGCAGCCTTTGCCTCTGCCTGCCCCACGTAGCCGGTGGAGTCGAGCAGCGAGCCAAGGTGCTCAACCGACGCTGAGAGGTCGCCCAGAAAGACGTTATCGCCAAAAAACTCGTAGAACGCATACAGGTAGGGCGAGTTTTTGAAGCTTCGTCCGCCGGCATGTCCGGGCGTATGCCACGTGTAGTTGGCCTCCTCTACGTACTCCTTGTAGGCTGTCCAAAACGGGGTGCGACGGCGCTCGTTAAACGTGTTGAGGATACGCTGAAGCTCGAGCTGGTGGTTGTTTACCAGCTCTTTTTTTTGGATAAAGTGAACATTGCCCAAGTTTGGGTTGTACAGGTCGTAGGTGTTCTGCTCCGACGTGATTACAAAGATGTGGATGTTGGAGCGCAGGGCAACGATTTTTTCCACAAAGCTCATAGATTGGCACACCTCCCAGTTGACAACTACCGCCTGCACATCGCCGTACTCGGCTTTGAGCTGCTTGCTGTTGCCGGAAGGCATTGCGCCGTGCTCAATGTACTCCAACGCGGACTCCTGCGAGATTGCCTTCACGAACTCAATGCTCAGCGAGTTGCTTTTTTCAAGCGGAGTCTTCACCTTGTTGAAGTTTTCGTAAAGTACCTCCCCCGAGCTCTTGCTGCTCTCTACCAGCAGAATTTGAATGCGACAGGTTGGATTAGTTTGCTTTGCCATGCTTCCGTCAAAATGCTTTATCAGAAAATAAAATAAAACTTGAGCAGAGCCACCTCGCGGCTCCACCGCTACCGGCTACTTCCAGAGCTTCTCCGGGTAAACTTTTTTGGTTACCAGCTCGTTGAGCTTCATGATGACGGTGGGCTTATCTTCGGCGTAGGTAACGCCAAACCATTTGGACGGCGTGTCCAGCATCTTCACTTTTGCCTTACCGTTCTGCATGAGGTTGCTGATAACGTAGGGAATAAAGTACTCGGACTTGGGGTTTTGTCCGTTTTGGCTCAAAAATTCTTTAAAGTAATGCTCCGAGTATTCAAAATACTCCGGCGTAAATCCCCACATGTTCATCGACACCGCCGAGCTGTCGTCCAGCGTATTGAAAATACCGTTTTCGTCCTTGTAGGCTGGTTTTCCGTCCACCCACTCAATATGGGTGCGCTCCACCACCGATACCAAAAATCCGTTGTCGTCTTTTTCGCAGATGCCGCGCGACACAGCCCCCGATTCGGATAGCGTATTGCTCAAGCGATACCCTACCATAGCGTAAAGATTTTTTTTGTCGGTCACCTCGCTAAGGAAGCGGGCTATAATCTCGAAAGATTCCTTGCCGTAAAAGTCGTCGGCGTTGATGACGGCAAAAGGCTCGCGAATAACGTCAGCGCCCATCATCACCGCGTGGTTGGTGCCCCAAGGCTTGGTGCGGGCAAGGTTGTAGACGCTTCCCTGTGGCACTTTGTCTATGGATTGGAATACAAACTCAACATCAATTGCGTCGCCAAACCTGTTGGAGAAGGTGTCACGAAATGCCTGCTCAAAATCTTTGCGAATGACAAAAACCACCTTCCCAAATCCGGCGCGCGCAGCATCGAAAATGGAGTAGTCCATAATAGTTTCACCACTGGGGCCAACAGTATCCATCTGTTTTAGACCACCGTAACGGCTGCCCATGCCGGCAGCGAGTACAAGAAGCGTTGGTTTCATATTTTTTTTAGTTAAACGTTCTATTATCTATAAAATTGAGGTGGCCTCTGCATCTGCCGTGTGCAACGTCCAAGCAAGCTTGCATACGCCTGCGCGGGCAATTTGCTACAAGAAAGAGGCTTTACCAAATTCCAAAAAACAGGCAGCAAAGGTAGCAAAAAATTACAAAATTGCAAGAGGCATATCCAAGCGCCTTTTCGGCGCTTGCTTTTGGTTTTATATCGCTTGCTGCCAAAGGGTTTGCTACTTATCTTTTTTATCCTTCGCCGGCGTTGTGCTTGAGCCGTTGTTCCTAAGAGTATTAAGCGGCTGCTTAGTTGGCGGTTGCGCCGACGGCGTGCTGAGAGAGTTAAGCGGCTGCTTATTCACTGGCGATGGCGTCACCGACGACGGCGCGTTGAGGGGAAGCATTGAGCCCGTTGTTTTGTGCGTATTAATCAGCGGGTTCAGTATGTTGAGCGGCGACCACGTTTTCTTTTTATCGCCGGTTGGCCTTGGCCCTCCCACCAGCAAGTTCAACCCCACCCGGAGGTTAACTTTTTGCGCCGTGTGGTAGCTGGCCGCAAGTATATTATCGCAAATGACGTGCAGCTGCGCTTCGCTCCGCCCAAAGAGCACTCCCATTCCAAGGTTGTGGCTATGGCCGTAGCTGTACGAAAGGCTTCCGTTGATGGGATACCTTCTGGTATTTAGCGATAGCGCAAGCAAGGGGTAAGTGTTGTATTGGCCAACGGTAATGGCAGCCAAGGCGCCGGCTACAACGTGGTTGTTCAGCGGGTACGAAACGCCAATGGACATGGTAGGCGACGTCCATTGTAGGGTCTTCTTATCGCTACCCGTAAACAGCTCTCCCTTGAGCGAGTCTACAATGCTGGTCAAATTGTTTACATCGCCGGCGCTTTGCACGCCGTTAAACGTTTGGAGATAGCTGACTCTTTGCAGCATTACATGCTTGCTGTTCCACGAAATACCTCCCAAGTTGACAATGCTTCCCGACACGGTAAAGTGTTCGCCCTTGATTTCAAAACCGGCATCAACCCCCCACCCTGTTCCGGAAAATCCGTTGTACTTGTAGGGGCCTATGTTAGTGGTATCGTAAGAAAACGCTCCGTCGGAAGGTACATTGGACGGAACTCCTGCAATGTAGGCTTCAGGAGTTGCCCCCACGGTTACCCCCCACGTATTAGGGTTGGTGTACGCAAAAGCTGCTTTTCCAAAATTCATATCAACCAGCGCTACTCCCATCAGCCGCTTTACCTTGCCGCCAACGGTAATTTTATTGCGCACCACCTCTTTGGACATACCGAGTGCAATCTCTGCGTATGAGGACAGGTGTGCACCTAAGCCGCTAAAAGATATTGTCTGCCCCATAGAGGGAGCGTTCCCATACCATGCCAGCTTCAGGAGGTCTCCGGGGAAGCCTGCTTCAAAGCGCGTTTTTTCGGCAATATCTAACGTAAAGTACATGCCATGTATAAAAGCGCCGATGTTAAGCACGTTAATATCTACGTTGCCGTACCC
>JAIRXY010000043.1 GCA_031268055.1 Prevotellaceae bacterium
CCAGCAGCCGAGAGCTTACGGTCGAAATTGTAGCAGGAACATCAAGCATTTGCTGCTCTCTCTGCTGAGCGGTGACAATAACCGGCTCCAGCTCAACTCTTCGCGTGGCGAGAGTGTCGTTTTGGGCTTTTAGGGCAAATGAATTACATGCTACCAGCAGGGGTAGCGCAAAGTACGGGAATTTTTCCATAAGAAATTACATGTTTACAATTAGAATTTATACAAAATAGAACTTTATTCACATGGTTATCAGCAATTTTTGTTATTATGGCAAATGGTAGACATCTCCGGCGGCAAAAAAAATGGCCGCTGATTAGCACACAGCGTCGAAGCGGTAAGTTGGGTTGGGTCGCCCCGGAGACAAGCAGCGCCAGGCAAGCGTTTGAGCCGAATATTTATCCTTTACAAGGCTGTCGAGCGTATCTTTGACGATGCTGCTTAAATTTTCGGGAGACGTTTCCACCCTTGCGTTGATGGTCAGCCGGATTTCGTCGCAGCTTTCCATGCTGCCCGTTGTGGCTGGTCGCGACGAGCTGTCGGTGAGGTTGCCGGCGATATACCGGTTTCCGTTTTCCGCAATAAGCTTCACGTGCCCTACCGTACAGCTTGCCTGCGTAAAGCGGGCGGACAGCTCGCCAAGCAGCTCGCTGCAAAAAGTATTCCAGTCTGCGCTTTTGCCCTGCAAGGTCAGCGTTCCGTTCAGCCATCCGAGCACAGCTTCTCCGTGCGCATACACGTCGTAGTCTACTGCGGCAATGCGCAGGCCGGCGTCTTTTCGGTGCAAGGCTACCTCCATCCACTCGTCCAGCCCTTTGCCGGATATGGAATCGGCGCTTAAAACCGTTGCAAAGGGGTATGCACGGGCTGCTCGCTCTTTCAAGCTGACTATGTAATCGGGAGCATACTTTTTTGTTTTGGTAATTAGAATAATATCGCTTTCCTCCAGCTGCTTCCGGTAGATGTACGCCGCATCTTTGTGCAATCCGGCGCTTCCGCCGCTGAGAGTCGAAGCAAGGCGGATGGGGTCTGCCAGAACGGTGAGCGGCGCAAGGTCGAGCTGCTCGCGCCAATGCTTTTTCAGCGGCTGGAGGATGGTTGCCGACAAGTCCGTGCAGCTTCCTACCGGCTCTGCAATAATCACGTCCACCTGCGATTTTTCGCGCAGCGCCTGAGCCGCCTGTATGAAGCCGTTGAAGTTGCAGCAAAAGCAGCTGCCGTTCACCTCCGATACGGTCAAGCCTTTTTGCGTTAGCAGGGCGCTATCCACCAGCTCCGGCGCTTGGTCGTTGGTTATAAGCCCTACTTTCAGCCCCTTTTGCATCAAGCGCTGCGCCGCGCTCCAGAGCAAGGTAGTTTTTCCTGCGCCAAGAAAACCTCCTGCCAAAATTATTTTTGTTGCTTTCATCTATTATTGCTGTTTACTGTGATTCGCTTGATAAATGGCTCGCATGCAGCGGCAGCCGTTCCACCGGCAAGCGGAGACAGGATGTACACCCAGAAAAAACCGCCGTGGCTATCCGGAAATGCCGCCTTTCCCCAGCCTGCCACCCACGCAACCATGCGGGGCGCAAAATCCCTTGCAGGGTTTATTCCCGCCTGCGTTAGGGGCGCTATCAGCCAAATGACGGAGGAGACCGTCAGCCCGATGAAAAGAGGTGTGATGGAGTTGTCCGGTCGTCCGGCGTTAGCGTTTTCCGTCAGGCCAAAGATGGCAAGTACCAGCAGAAATGTTCCGAAAAATTCGGCGCCCATCGCCAGCGGCAGCGATACCGCTGCGCTGCCTCCGGGGTTAGGGTAAAATTCGCCGAACATTTTGGCGGTCATCACCGAGGCGTCCGAGCCGCGCACCAGCCCGTGCACGCTCTCGTAGGCAGCGATGGAGGGCGAAAAAAGAACGAGCACTCCCCACCCTGCAAGGAATGCTCCCGTAAATTGCGCTGTAAAGTAGGCGGGTATTTTGGCGGCTTTCATTCGCTTGGCGACAACCATCGCCAGCGTAACAGCCGGATTTAAGTGTGCGTTCGATAGGTGGCGCGTAAGGTAAATGGCAAGCGTAACGCCCACGCCCCACACCATTCCTATCTGAAAAATGCTGTTGTACTCCCCGAACAAAACAGCGACGGCAACAGAGCCGCAACCGAAAAGCGTTAGGATAAATGTTCCTAACGCTTCGCCTATGAACTCTCTCAGGTATTCGGCCTTTTTCATGTACAAAAAATCGTGAGAACTAATATAATAGTCGGTTAGCGGCACAAATGTAAAAGAGAAATCTATTATTTGCCGCTTTTTTTATGCCCATAACGAAATAAACACAGCTGACAACGAAAAACAAGCAAATTTTTTTTGCAAAGAAGCGTCACCTGCTGCCGAGCCAAGCATGGCTACCGGCCGACGTGTGAGGAAAATTTTGACGTATCCGCCAGAGAAAGGCCTTTGTATTCAACCTTGTAAACTTTCAGCTGCTCCGCTTTGGCGAGCATTGTAGCGGCTTTTTCTTTTAGCAGGTTGCAGCAAATATGCTTTTCATTGCGCTTTATTTCAACTGCTTGTGTAGCTATTCAACCTCCAGCTTTCTATCGTAAAATTGCCTGCTTAGCATGCTTTATCAACCCCGAAACAATTAGCTCCGAAATGGCCATTATCGGAGCTGCAAGGTTATGATTTTTGCTACTGAAAAATTACTACTGCCCGATAAAAATTGGCTAACCACTGTCCTTTAGTGATGCGAAATAAACAAGATATAGCGGTTTTGTAGAGACGGGGCGCGCCCCGTCTCTAC
>JAIRXY010000046.1 GCA_031268055.1 Prevotellaceae bacterium
TCAACGGAGCTTACCTCTACCCGCTCGTCGGGCGAATGCGGGTTAAGGATAGTGGGGCCAAAGGAAATCATGTCCAGCTGGGGATACACGCCGCCCAGCAGTCCACATTCAAGCCCTGCATGTATGGCGCGTACGTGCGGCTTTTGGGAGAACATCTTCTCGTACAAATCGCACATCGCCTTTAGTATGGCCGAGTTGGGGTTAGGCTTCCATCCGGGGTAGCCTCCGGTGAAGCGGCTCTGCATGCCGCCAAGCGAAAACGACGATTCCATGCACTCTGCCAAGTGCTCCTTGGCGCTATCCACCGAGCTGCGAAGCAAGCACGAGGCCGACGCTTTGCCCTCCCCTACCCTCACGATGGCAAGGTTGGTGGAGGTCTCAACAAGGCCGGGGATGGCGTCGCTCATGCGGATAACTCCGTTGGGGCAGGCCAGAACTGCGTTGAGCAGCGCGCGCTGCGAATCGGCATTCATCACCTTTTTCGGGGCGGCAACAGGCTCAAGCGCTATCTTCACCTTCCGAACATCCTCCACGGCCGCGTACTCGTTGGCAATGGTCTGCGCAAGCGTTGCTACCTCCTGCTTCACGCCGTCGACCACCGCGCTGGGAGCAACGATGAGGGCAAAGGCCTCGCGCGGAATAGCGTTGCGCAAGTTACCTCCCTCAAGCGACGCCAGCTGCACGCCGTACTTTTCGGTCAGGCGCTTCAGTATGCGCGCGGCAACCTTGTTGGCGTTAGCCCTTCCCAGCGCAATATCCACGCCGGAGTGTCCACCTTTCAGCCCCGTAATGCTAAGCTGGAAGGCAGCGCCGCCGGCAGCGTCCTGCTCGTCGTAGGTTCCGCCAAAGCTGCCGTCCAAGCCGCCGGCGCAGCCCACGCACAGCTCGCCCTCCTCCTCGGAGTCGAGGTTGAGCAGAATGTCGCCCTGTATCCACCCGGGCTGTATCGCCAGCGCGCCGCTCATGCCGGTTTCTTCGTCTATGGTGAAAAGCGCCTCAATGCTCGGATGCTCCACGTCGGTTGCCTCAAGTATGGCCATGATTGCCGCCACGCCAACGCCGTTGTCCGCGCCAAGCGTTGTGCCGCGCGCGCGCACCCACTCGCCGCTAACGTACGCGTCGATGGGGTCGCGCTCAAAGTCGTGCACGGTGTCGCTGTTTTTTTGCGGCACCATGTCGAGGTGCGCCTGCAAAACCACAGCCTTGCGCCCCTCCATGCCGCTGGAGGCAGGCTTGCGGATAAGCACGTTGCCCACCGCGTCAACTTCGGTAAATAGCCCAAGCTTCCGGCCAAACGAAGCAAGAAGCTCTACCGCTTTCCGCTCCTTTTTCGACGGGCGCGGTACCTGCGTGAGGTCGTAAAAATGCTGCCACAGGCGAGGCGGTTGCAGCGAAAGAATATCTTTTCCCATTTTGTTCTTAATTTTTCAGGTTCAACAATTTAGTGTTTTTTTGAAGCCTAAAGATAGTTAAATAAACAATACCAGCAACTATATTTAACAATAACAAATGCTAATTAGTTGGATTGCAATATGTTTTACAGGTATATTTGTAGCTCGTGGGCAGAGTAGCGACCTGCCGTGATTAGTACATTTCTAAAAAAGTTGTAGGGGTAAGGCATGAAAAGGATAGTGACAGCGCTGCTGCTTGTGGCAACCGGATTAACGGCAACGGCGCAAATTAAGTGGCATACGTTTGAGGAGGCTGTTGAGCTGTGCAAAAAAAATCCAAAGAAAATCTTCATTGACGTATACACCGACTGGTGCGGGTGGTGCAAGGTGTACGACAAAAACACCTTTGGCGACCCCGACATTGCCGAGTACATGAACCGTCATTTTTACGCCGTCAAGTTCAACGCCGAGACCTACGACACCATTCGCTTTCAAGGCCACACGTTCGTAAACCCGGGCGTTGGCGGACGACGCTCAACGCACATGCTGGCGGCCTCGCTGCTAAACGGCAAAATGAGCTACCCAACGGTGGTGTTCATGAACGAGCAATTCCAGCTGCTGCACGTGCAAAACGGATACCTTACGCCGGAGCAATTCGCCCCCTTCATGGTATACATTGGCGACACGTGGTACGACCCCAGCAAGAATACTTCGTGGGAAAATTTCTCCAAGGAATTTAAATGGCCGCTGGCAGAAAATAATTAGCAACGGCAACTCTTGCAGTCGCCCTCTTTATCATTTATTTTGCGCTACTTAAGTCGGCTGAATCACTTTACGCTTATTTTTTCTAAAAACCCAGTAGCGTTGCAGCACGTAATTGAAAAGCAGGGCAACCGGAATATCCGTAGCAATGCGGCTTACTCTGTAATCAAGCTGCGCAAGCTGTGTGAGAAGCCCTGTTCCCGCCGCTTTGAGCAAAACGCCTCCCACAAACACCAAAAGAAATCGCCACAGCTGCTGCGAAAACGAAAACCGGTAAATGCTCCGAGTAGAGTAAAAAGCCCATGCCTTGTTGAGAGAAAAGTTGACAATCGCCCCCAAAATACAGCCTGCCACGGTGGACAAGACGTAATGCAGCCCTACTACCTCCGTGAAAAAAATCATGGCGAGGTAGTCGCACGCTCCGCCTATAAATGCAGAAAGCTGCGCCTTAATGAAGATTCTCAATCTTTCAAGCATGGTAACTTTACGGCTCTTTTTTGCTACGCAGCTCCTCCTTGTCGCATCGGTTTGCCACCTTCAGCAGCTTCAGGGAATCCGACATGTTGATGGCAAGCAGCAGGAGGCAAGCCCCAGCGCCGAAGTAGATGATGAAGTCCGGAAACAAAATTTCCAGAAACAGAGCCGCCGAAATGATAATTCGTGTTTCGGTAGGGCCAAGCAAGCCGCTGTCTATCGTGTGTACTCCGGTGATTTTGTAGCGCAGCAGCGCCATCATCATAGCCCAGCCGTAGAGCACCACAAAGCAAAAACCCAGCAGCTCCCACGCCCCGCCCACGTACACAACGTAGCCAAGGCCGATAAAAATAGTTGTCAGCCAATCGGCCATAACGTCCAGCGCAAAGCCGTACCACCTGCGGGACTTGCTGCGGAAGTAAGCCAAACGTCCGTCCAGCGAATCGCCAAACCAGTTGATGGCAAACCCCAAAATGCAGAGCAGCAAAAAGCCGCGGTGAACATGGGTGGCTGCCGAAAATCCCGCCAAAACCATAATGCTGCCGCCAAAGCCAACGGCCGTCAGCATATCCGAGCTCACCCACGAAGGGATGTAGCGGACAAGGAAAGCCAGCGTTGGCTGCTCGTACTTCCGCAAAATGTTTGTCCGCTGCCTGTCTTTGGTGATTTTCGCCAAAGCGTCTGTTTCATCAATTTTTTTCATAGCATGTTTCATTAAGTTTTAAAATAAATAGCCTGTTCCGATTTTGCTTTCCACCAGCTGGCGCTTTACGCTTGGGAAGTGGCTGTAGCAGCTATCGCGAGAGTAGCAGGAGGCTTGGATTGAGAGTATGCAGCGCTTCCTGAAGCGGTAGTAAAAATTCAGGTTGTAGATTGTGAGCCGGGCGTTCCCCCTATCGCCCTGAGCGTTCAAGGTACGCTGCTCTTCGGCGGTGAGCAGCGACAAATTTGCCTCGGGGTCATACCCTTTCCACGTAAAAAGTCGGTAGTCCTCCACCTTTACGCCCAATCCGGCCTTGCTGCCCAGCAGCCCTGCGCTTAGCTTTGAGCTGAATCCGTTTCCCATGTTATAATCGCGGTTGGTTACCCGATAGTAGTCTGTAGTGGTACCTCCGAGCAATATTCCGGTGAGGTACGCGCTCGAAACAAAAGTTGCGCCCCCCTTTACGCTTGCTTTAAGCTGAGCGCCAACGCCAACAGCGGCAGCCTCGGCAAGGCGGTATGAGCTGACCTGCTGCGCCGCAATTACGGTGTTGGAGTCGTAGTAGCTGAAATGCTGAAATACGCCCCAGTGCAGCGTTGCCGTTGCGCTTTTCAGCGGAATATTTTCTCCCCACAGCTCCCCAACGACGTTGACGCTGCCAACAAGGGGCTGCTCCGAAAAAAGGTTGAATGAAGTCCGCAAGGTAAAAGCGTCGTATGGCTTTTCGCAGTCTTCGGAAAACAGGTTGCCGTAGCTCAGCTCGGCGTCAACGTACATGCCGTTATCCAGCCTGCTCTTGACTCTCGAATCTCCGGCCAGCGCTCTGTACCCTGCCGCCATGTAAAAGTGAACGGAAGCGTCGCCGGAAAGTTCGCCCTCTGCGCTCCGCACCTTCCATGCACTGCCGCTGAGAACACGGTTTAGCCCACTCATGGGTGAAATAATTGCGGCTAAAATTTCCCGTCCGGCGCGATTCAGGCCGGTAGCCCGATTGTCAATCAGCAAACCGGAAAGGCGAAACGTTATCTCCCCCAGAGCAGCCCCGCCGATTGAGGTTGATATGAAATCGTTGATTGACGGAGGCTCGTTTTCCATCAGGTACTCCCACATCAGGCTGCCGGCAACCGAGTAGGGAACAGACGGCCAAAAACTCAGACCTGCGGAGCGGGCTGCGCTAAAGTATAGCCCCCCTTGGTAGGGATGCCCCAGCAGGTTGGTGGAAAACCTGTCGTTGTCCCAGACAAAGCCGCGCTTTAGGTTGCGCCCCATCGTGCCGAAATCAATGTTGTACACAACATCGTTGGCAATGACGTAGCGGTCGAACGCCCAAATTACAGCATTTACTCCGGCCACTTCAGCAGCCGCTTTGACGGCTACCGCTACCGGCGAAGCTACCGTATCGCTCTGCGCAAAAAGCGAACAACGCGAAGCAGAACAAGCTGCCACGATTATAGCCATTTTTAAAGTTGTTTTTTTCAAATATATTGCTGCTTTTGGTTTGTGCAACAGGATTTAACCTGCACTGCATCCTCCTCACTACACCTTCACATCTATTCTAATCCAAACCACGCTGAATTTCTGCATAAAGATACAATCCCCTTTCGCTGTCTGGTTGGCAAAATCGACAAATAACTTATTTTTCCCGACGAACAACATCTGAGTAGCGTTGTAGCGACGCTGCGCGCAGCATCGCTACGGGATTTTCAGCGCGGCAGCCTGAACCGAAATCCGACGAAGCCAAATGCGCTCTCGATACCTTTGGATTGCAAGAAAATTTTGCTACTTTTGTGCTTAATGGTTTTATAAATCAACGCATAATTTTTTCTCATCATGTCAACAGAAGAGCAGGAAAAAATTCGGCAGAAATCTTATGCCGAGGCTATTCGCTATATGAATAATGCGAAGGAGACCCTTAAAAGGGCAGGCAAGGAGAATAATTTTTATAGCGATAAAAAATATGTTCGTACCGCCTGCGGAACGGCATATAACGGGATGCTTATTGCATTAGACACGTACCTTTTGCTCAAAGGTGTAGAGCAGAAAAAAGGCCGCAAATCAATAGAGTACTA
>JAIRXY010000071.1 GCA_031268055.1 Prevotellaceae bacterium
TGCCACGGAGCTCTGGAAAGACTACAAGCTGGTGCAAAAAAATCCGCAGCTATACTTCACGGCGGCAACGCTCATCCCCATCGACAGGCACTACATTATCAAGCCCTCCATACTCTACAAGGACGACTTTGTTATGCAGCCCAGCGTTGACCTTAACGTTTTTCTACTGATGAAGGACAAGGTCTGGCTGGGCGTACTCTGGCGCAACGGCATTCCGTTCAAAAGCCGCTTAGATAAAACCGTAAAGGGCGAAGCATTCTACAGCTCGCTCAACGCCATCTCTTTTTTGGCGGAAGTATTCATATCCGACAACCTGTACATTGGGTACGCCTACGACCTTCCGCTTAACCGCCTCAACCAGGTAAGCCTCAACACCCACGAGGTGATGCTGGGGTTTACTATGGGCAAGAAGGCGCAGCGCGTGCTGACGCCGCGATATTTTTAGCGCCGAGAATTTGAAATGCTCTAACCTTAACCGTTTCTTGAGATAAAAAATGAAATTTAAAATAGCAAAAAATATGGCCAAGCATGCCGCACGTGCTTTGAAAATGGCGCTCCTGCTCGTAGCCCTGGGGGGCGGGGCGGCAACGGCGCAAATTATTGACCGCATGCAGGCTGAAAAGCTGGTTAAAGCCGGAGAGTACCAAAAGGCGCTGGCGCTGTATCAGGAAATATACCGCAGAAAGCCGGACATAGAGTCAACGCTGGACATGGCCGACATCAACTTCAGGCTGCGCAGCTACGTTGAGGCCGAGGAGTTTTACCAGCAAGCCGTGAGCTACTCCGGCTGTCCGGCAGAGGCATACTACAACTTTGGCAATGTGCTCATGTTCAGCGGAAAGTACGACGATGCGCGCCGAGCGTACATTGCCTTTGCTGCGCGCGGGGGCGACCCTCTCATAGCGCGCGAGTACATTTCCTCGTGCGACAGCGCCTGCGCAATATCCAAGAGGCCGCCCTTCTTTGTGGCCAACAACGAGCGAAGAATCAACACGAAGTACTCGGAGTTTGCCGCTGCAACATACGGCAGCTACATTGTCTTTACCTCCGACAGGCCCATTGGCTACCAGTCCACCGATCAGGAGGAAATGGCGGCCACCTTTTCTACCATGAAGGGGGTAGGCAAGGACACCGCTATCCAGCTGCTGCTGCGCAACGCGCAAGACCCTACCAACGTGGCTGACTTTACGCGCGGAAACCGGCAGGACATTTCTTCAGTGGCGCACTCAAAGTACGACGGCGACAGGTACGACCTCGTCTCGTCGGAGAACGACAAGGCCAAGCGGAGGGTAAAGCTGGCCAAGGAGCGCCAGCAGCAGGAAAAGCTGCGGGACAAAAAACGAAAAATCTACGGCGAAACAGGCCGGCCATACCTCAACATGTACCTCTCCAGCCGACAGAGCAAGCCAAACCAGGGCAACGGGCTAATAGGCAGCTACGTATGGACAGCGCCCGTCATGCTGCCGTCGCCCCTCAACACCGGCGAGCACTCCGGCCCGTGCTGCTTTACCCCCGATGGAAACACAATGTACTTCTGCTTTTCCGAGCTCTTGGACAAAGCGTCGCAGAGCGGGGTAAGCCACGTTGGTATCATGATTTCCCACAAGGTGGCAAGCGGCTGGAGCGACCCGGCCTTGTTTCCCTACAACAACCGCGGCTACTACTCCGTGGGGCACCCCTGCATCTCCAGCGACGGAAAGACCATCTACTTCTCCTCCGACATGCCGGGAACGCTGGGCGGGCGCGACATCTTCAAGTGCGAGCTGAACGCAAACGGCGAGTGGGGAAAACCGCAAAACTTAGGGGAGGTCATCAACACCGAGAAAGACGAGGTTTTTCCCACGCTGGACAGCGAAGGAACGCTCTACTTCAGCTCCGACGGGCATCCGGGCTTGGGCGGGCTTGACCTGTTCAGGGCGGTAGGAAAGCCCAACGCGTGGACATCCGTTGAAAACCTGCGCGTTCCGGTCAACACCTGCTCAGACGATTTTTCGCTCGTGTTTCTCCCGGGCTCCAAAACGGAGGGGCTTTTCTCCTCCAACCGCACGGGCGGCTACGGCGGCGACGACATCTACTCGTTCAAGCAAGCTCCGCCTCCCGTCAAGGTGCTTCCCGAGCCGAAGGAGAAGTACTTGCTGGCCATAACCGTGATAAACAGGGTCGACTCCTCGCCCCTGCCCAACGTCAGGCTCATCCTCTACAACACCGGCACAAGGAAAAGTGTAGCGCTAAATACCGACGGCGCCGGAAAAGCGTACTTTCCGGTAGCGCCAAAAGTTACGTACAGCCTGATCTCCGAAGTGGCAGGCTTCATGCCGTCGGGGGCAGAGAATATCTCCACCGCAAAAATCAAGCCGGGGCAGAGCGTGCGCATCCTGCTGCCGCTCGACCCGCTGGTAAGCGGCAGCACCTTTAAGGTTGAGAACGTATACTACGACTACGGCAAGGCGGTGCTCAAGAAGGAGGCCTTCAAGGAGCTCGACAAGGTGGTGAAGTTTATGGAGATGAACACCGATGTGCGCATTGAGCTGAGCTCCCACACCGATTCGCGCGGCAGCCAGAGCAGCAACATGTCGCTGTCGCAGCAGCGGGCAGAATCGTGCGTAGCCTACTTAGTCAAAAAGGGTATCAGCAGAAAGCGCATAGTGCCCAAAGGCTACGGCTCCACAAAGCCGTACATAAAAAATGCCAAAACCGAAAAGCAGCACGCTAAAAACCGGCGTACTGAAATTAAAGTCCTTGAGGTGGGAGATAATTATTAACCTCTTGTCCTACAGGAAAATTTTTTCGTAAAAAGTGCAACGCTAAGCCTTCCGTTAGCGTTGCATTTTTTTTTGATTCGGTTCCGCCGTGCTACTCGTACCGCAAAGCATTAATTGGGTCTAATGAGGCTGCCTTTTTTGCCGGATACCAGCCAAAGAAAATACCGGTTGCCGCGCAAACCAGAAACGAAATGCCTACTGCCGGAATGCTGACGATAAACGGCCACTTCAACCCCTGCGATGCTCCATACGACAGGAGCAGCCCGAGCAAAATACCGATAGCGCCTCCTATCAGGCTTAGAATAATGCTTTCGCACAAGAACTGTAGCAGGATATCCTTGTTTTTGGCGCCGATAGACATGCGCAGGCCGATTTCTTTAATGCGCTCGGTGACCGTTACGTACATGATGTTCATGATACCAATACCGCCAACAATCAAGGAAATGGATGCAATCGCCGCCAGCAGGACGGTCATAAAGCCCGTAACCGAGCTCATCATCTCCAGCATCTCCTGCTGGGTGCGGACGCTAAAATCATCTTCCTGCCCCGACTTTATCTTGTGGCTGGCGTGCAGAATTGCTTCGATTTCCCGCGTTGCCTGTCCGGCCATTTCTTCCGATTGCGCAGACGCCATTATCATGTGAACATGCGTAATGGCCAATATCCGCTTTTGTACGGTGGTGTAAGGAACAATCAGCACATCGTCCAAATCCTGCCCCATCTGGTTTTGCCCCTTGCTCTCCAGAACGCCGATAATCTTGAATGGTATTTTGTCGAAACGAATGCTTTTCCCCAAGGGATTTTCTCCGTCAGGAAAGAGATTTTTTGCTACGGTTTTGCCGATAATGCAAACTTTTGCCGAATTACGCACATCCTGCTCGGTAAAGTTGGTTCCCGACTCAATTTTGTACTTGCGAATGGAAATCAGCTCCGAATTGCCGCCTTGTATGCTGCCCGGCCAGTTGTTGGCGCCGTTGACCAGCTGTCCGCCGGCGTTTACCAAGGGAGAAACGGCGCTCACGTACTTTGCCTGGCTGCGGATTGCGTTCACATCTTTGACCGTAAGCGTTTGTAGGTTAGATGAGCCGAAATTTACGCCGCCCTGCCGTTGGCTGCCCCGCATAACCATTATCAGGTTTGTGCCCATCGAGGAAATTTGGTTGCTGATGCTCAGGGAAGAGCTCTGACCCAAGCTGACCATCGCGATTACCGATGATATGCCGATAATAATGCCCAGCATGGTAAGAAAAGCCCGCGTTTTGTTGCGGAGCAGCGCCCTTGAAGCTATTTTGAATAAATTCAGAATGTTCATAATCCATAATTTTTTAGCGCTTCCTGCGCCGATTGCATTGTTACGGGAGCATCTTTTATGGTATACCCGTCGCGTAGCTGAATGGTGCGCCCCGTGAAAGCGGCAATATCGGCTTCGTGGGTAACGAAAGCAACGGTTTTTCCTTCGCTGTTCAGCTGCTGAAAAAGACTCATGATTTCGTAAGAAGTGCGCGTATCCAAATTTCCCGTAGCTTCGTCGGCTAACAGGATGACAGGGTCGTTTACCAGAGCGCGGGCAATCGCCACCCGCTGCTGCTGCCCGCCCGAAAGCTGGTTGGGGAAATGCGCCATCCTGTCCTGCAAACCAACTTGCGCCAGCGACCGGATGGCTTTTGCCCGGCGCTCTTTGCCGGAAATGGTGTGGTTATAAAGCAGGGGCAGCTCTACGTTTTCCAAGGCAGACGTTCGGGGAAGCAGATTGTACGACTGAAAAACAAATCCAATTTTTCGGTTGCGCAGGGTGGAAAGCTCGTCTTTTGTCCGTTGGCTGACGGCAACTCCGTCAATGTAGTATTCTCCTGCCGTCGGGCGGTCCAAGCAGCCCATGATGTTCAGGAGAGTGGATTTCCCGCTCCCGCTTGTTCCCATGATGCTGACAAATTCGCCGGCGCAGATGGTAAATGAAATGCCTTTGAGGGCGTGTACTTCTTCGCTGCCTACGGTGAACGTGCGTCGGAGCTGCTCGATTCGAATAATATCTTTCATCATCATTTATAATGTATCCGGTTTATCTCCTGCGCGGCGGCCCCGGCATGAAGGGATTGCTTGACGGCATTTCTGGCGTGACCGACTTTCCGGTAGATGCCGACAAAACGACTGCTTCGCCCAGCGTCAACCCTTCCGTTACAATCACGCTCACCCCGTCCGACAACCCAGTCTTTATTTTCCGGCAAATCAGGCTGTCAGCTGCTTGTAGCCAGACGAATCTTTCCGTAAAGCTTGGCATTTGAGCAGGCGCTTGGGCTTTCATTTTCAGGTGGACAAAAATTTCCGGCGGGGGAATGAAATACAGCGCCTCCGCCGGAACGGTTATTCCGCGCTCTGCCTGCGTGACGATTGTAATGCTGGCGGTCATCCCCGGGTAGAGCTTTTCTTCAGGATTCGGCGCTTCTACGATTACCGTGTAGGTAACAACGTTGTTGGTGACCGTAGGCTGCAAGCGTATCTGGCTAACCGAGCCTTCGAACGTATCGTCGCCGTAAGCGTCTACGGTAAAGCGGACGTGCTGCCTCGCCCTGACGCGGCCAATATCGGCTTCGTCAACGTTGGCTTCTACCTGCATTTTTTTCAAATCGTTGGCAATTGTAAACAAGGTTGGCGTGTTGAATGAAGCGGCTACAGTTTGCCCTTGCTCTACGGAGCGGTCTAATATAACGCCGTCGATAGGGGAATAAATTTCTGCATACGACAGGCTCACCTGCGCCTGATGCAAGTTGGCCTGTGCTCTGGCTAACGAAGTTTCGGCCTGCGCCAAGCGATTAATCGCCTCTTCGTAGGAAGCTTCGGTTGCCGCTTTTGCGTCGTACAGCTGCTTAGCGCGGGCGTAATTTTGTTCCGCATACTTCAGGTCGCTTTCCGCGCTTGTCAAGCTGGCTTTTGCTTGAGTAACCTGCTCGGTGAGCGTCGATTTATCTATTTCGGCCAGCAGCTGCCCCCTTTTTACCTGCGAGTTGTAGTCCACAAATATTTTCTCAATAACGCCCGATACCTGCGTTCCTACTTCTACCTTATCCACCGGCTGCACGTATCCGGTTGCGGTAACCGTAGCTTCAACGACTTCCTCTTGCGCCTGCGCCGTATTGAAGTGAATTTCCTTATCTCCTTTGCCTTTCAGCAGGAGAAAGAGGAGGAGGATTGCAGCAACAGCCGCAATAGCTGCCAGCATAGCTGTTTTCTTTTTCATACTATTACATTTTTATTTGAACGCCTCTATATACATCTAAAATTTTACGCTTCAGAATAAACTCATATTTACTTTGAAGATAATCGTTTAGCGCGCTGATGTAGTTGTTTTGCTGCTGTAGCAAATCAACGGCTGTGATTGAGCCTACCTGAAATTGCGCACGGTAAACGTCGAAAGTTTTAGAGTAGGCGTTTTGCCTTATATTCGTTGTTCGGTATTTATTGTAGGCGGCTACAACTTCCTGATATTCGGAGGAAACGGTTTGACGGATCTCCAGCTCGGTTTGCTTCTTATCCAGCTCTGCCTGCTGCAGGGCAATGCTGCTCTGTGCTGCTTTCGATTTGGTGCGGCTGTTGTCGTAAATCGGGATGTTGAGCGAAATGCCGATTTGCTCATTCAGGCGGTCGGAGAGCTGGGCGCCAAAGCGGCTGTAGTCCGTAGAATGCCCTGTCGCGATGCTCCCCTGAAGGCTGATTGTCGGCAGGTAGCTGGATTTGGACATTTTAAGCCCTACTTTAGCAATATCAATGCTGTACTGGCTGATTTTCAAATCGGGTAGCGAGTAGAATGTGCCGCTCAAGACTTCATTCAGTGAGGGCAAAATGCTCATCTCCGAGAGCGCGGTCGTATCGGGATAAATAATTTGAAGATTGTTTTCGGGTGATATGGACAGCAATCCTTTCAGGCTTAGCAGGCTGTTGTCGCGGGATAGCTGCGTATTGACAATGGTGTTTTTGTCGTTGGCGTATTGCGCCTCCAGCAGCAAGTAGTCGCTCTCCAGTATTTGTCCGGCCTGAAATTGTTTGCTGCCTTGCTTCCATTGCTCCTCGCTGGATTTAAGGACTGCCTTCTGGTAGTTGAGCAGCTCTTCATTTCCCAGCGCCGTCAGGAATGTTTGCAATATTTGAATGGTTAAGGTATTTTCGTACTGTGAAGTCTGGTAGTAAGCTTGCTCCATGCGTAGCTTATTCTGTTCGATAGCATTCGAGATATTTCCGCCCTGGTACAGCGCAAGGGCGGCGTTCAGGCCGTAATTTCCATTCAAGGAGGCGCTGTTTCCCTTGCTGCTGTTCAGATTTTCGTTGAGGGAAGCATTCAGGTTGGGCAGCCTTTCTTTTTTGGATTGCCTATAGGCATCTTCCCTTGCGTCCTCCGACAGCTTTAGGGATTGGAGGTTGTAATTGTTGTCCCTCGCATAGCTCAGGCAATCTTCCAGGGTGAAATGGTAAGCAGCTGCAGGCGCTTCCTGTGCAGCGCCCGTTTCCTCCACTGTGCAGGCAAGAGCTGCGATAAAACCTAAGATAACCTTTTTCATTTTCTTCTACTTTTGTTCGGCACAAAAGTAAAGGAGCGGCGGGCGTAATTTGTCGAAAAAAATGCTGAAACGGAAAAAGCAGCGCCTGAAGCGCACAAAAAAAGGCTTAGGTTTGCTTTGCTCGTTGGCGGCTATCAGTAGCGATGGGCAGCGCGCCCATCGGATGGAGCGAGAGCTGACGGTGAGCCCTGCAAGGGCTTAATCCATACGGCGAGCTCTTGAGGCATACCCGCTGGCACGGACTTGCAGCCCGTGCCGTCGGGCGATGATAACGACGACGTGGGGGCGGGTTTGAAACTCGCCCCCACACCATTGCCGTCATTGCCGTCATTGCCATTGCCGTCATGGGCGGGTTTGAAACCCGCCCCTACACCACCACCACCACCACATTTCCTCTAACCCGCTTCGGGTTGCATAAATGCTGAATTTCACCATAAATCATTCAAATCAAAAAAATCAAAAAAATCACAGTTCAGACGTAAATCATTCAAATCAAAAAAATCACAGTTCAGACATAAATCATTCAAATCAAAAAAATCACAGTTCAGAC
>JAIRXY010000116.1 GCA_031268055.1 Prevotellaceae bacterium
GTGTGTGTGTGTGTGCGTAAGCAGATATGAGCGTATAAGCTACAGCTCACAGGCTGCACAACAAAAAGTGTAACAGGCGCTTGCGCTTGCTGCGTAAAGGCTAAATCATCTACTATTACTCTTAACCGATTCATCAACTAAAATATATATAGAATAGAAAGCAAAAGTATATATTTTTGCTAACAACTTTTGCCAACAAATATTGTAAAATACTAAACTATGCAAACAGCGCAATATTACGATTTTCATTGTGTAACATGTTTTGTCCGGTTTATTTTCGTATTGCTCAATTTTCAACTCCCGCCGCTATCTTCAGCGCACCTTGCGACAGCTTCACCTCAATGTGCTTGCCGGCGTGCGAAGGCTCGCCGTCGTAATGAGCATATCCGCTGTGTGTACGGTCGACGGAGGCGGAGTTGCACCTGAAAATTTCGACGTAGCGGAGCTTGTCTATTTGTCTGGTAAAAAGCCGTATGCCGATTTCCGGCACGCGGTAAAACGGGAATTCGCTCAGCACCACCACATCCAGCACGCCGTCGCGGACGCTGGCCGCTGGCGCAATGTAGGCGTTGTTGCCCCACTGCGAGGCGTTGGCAAATGTAATCAAAAATGCTTTGCGGTGGATTATTTTCCCGTCAATGGTAAGGTCATACTCTTCGGGGCGGTACGACATAAATTCGCGCCAGATTTGCCGCATATAGGCGGCAAAACCGCGGGAGGAGGCCTGCGCAAACATAGCTCCTATCAGCGCGTCGAAGCCGATGCCGGCGGTGCAGAAAAAAGGCATGCCATTCATCACCCCGTGATCTGCTCGGCACGTTTTGGTGGTTGCGATAAGCTTTAGCGCCTTGCTGGGGTTCATCGGTATGCGCAGGTGGCGCGCCAGCCCGTTACCCGAGCCCACAGGCACAATCCCCAGCGCCGTGTTGGTGTTGATTAACGCTTGCGCCACCTCGTTTACCGTGCCATCGCCGCCAACGGCCACTACAATATCGTAGTTTTCGCTGACAAATTTCTTTGCCATAACGGTAGCGTCGCCGGCAAACTTGGTGCGGTAAAAAGCGACACGAAACCCCTTGCTATACGAAAAAAAGCGACGAATCAGCAGGGGTAAATCCCGCCTCCGCCTCGCACCCGAAGTAGGGTTTAGTATGAAAGCAATGTTGGTCGTAGTCAATTTATAAGAGTTGAAAGTTAAAGGTTGAATGTTGAATCGCAACCAGCTTTTGGCAAAGATAAGCAATTATTTTGGTATATTTGCGCAAATATTCTCAATTCTCAATTGGTATGCACGTAGAGGTGGACGAAAAATCAGGATTTTGCTTTGGCGTAATTAGGGCTATTGAAAAGGCAGAGCAGCTGCTCAACAGCGGCGTAGCGCTATACTCGCTGGGTGAAATAGTGCACAACAGCGTTGAAGTCAACAGGCTCAAATCAAAAGGCTTAAAGGTAATCAACCGAGAGCAGCTTGCGGCGCTTCGCAAGGTAACAGTGCTCATTCGCGCGCACGGAGAGCCGCCGCAAACCTACGAGTTTGCCGCCAAAAACGATATTACGCTCATTGACGCTACGTGCCCTGTGGTGCTGCACCTCCAGAGCAGCATTAGCGAAAGCTACAAAAAAGCAAAGGAGCTTGGCGCTCAGCTGGTCATTTTCGGCCAGCGGGGGCACGCCGAGGTCAACGGCTTGGTGGGGCAGGCCAAGGGCGACGCCATAGTGCTGGAGAGCGTAGGAGAGCTGCGCCTGCTGGATTTTTCGCGCTCCGTCATTCTCTACTCGCAAACCACAAAAAGCTTGGAGCAGTTCGCGCTGCTTTGCAGCGAAGCGCAAAAGCATTTACGGCAGGGGCTGCTGTTTGAGGCGCACGACACTGTTTGCCGGCAGGTATCGCACCGCAAGCCGCACCTGCACCTGTTTGCGCGGAGGCACGACGTGATAATTTTTGTGAGCGGCTACAACAGCTCCAACGGCAAGGAGCTCTATCAGGCGTGCAGCGAGGTCAACGAGCGTAGCTACATGGTGCAGGACAAGGACGGTTTGCAGGCGGCGTGGTTTGCCGGTTGCAGCTCGGTAGGCGTGTGCGGCGCCACCTCTACCCCGCGCTGGCTGATGAACAAGGTTGCGGAGGCAATAAAAACCGAACAGCTGCACCGGTAGCCTCCGCGCTGCAAGGCGGATGAGGCGGGTGAAGCATCCTCAGCCTACGCCAAGGACGTAATGCTCAAAAAACCGCAGCAGCTCTATTAGCAGCGCAATGCCCATGTGTATGATAATCCCGCCCCAGATGTGCCGCGTTTGAAACGCCAGCGCCCCCAAAAAGTACCCGCCAAACAAGGCCGAAACCGCCTCCAGCGCAGGCTTTCCAAAGTGCAGCGCTACGTACACCGCCACCATAGGCAGCACCGCGCCGCGCCCAAGTATCGCCGCCATGCCGATGACCAAAGCGCCGCGGAAAAACAGCTCAACCATCACAAAGTCGGCCATGTAAACGATTTCGAATAGCAGCGCGTTGAGCCACGCCGGGCGACCGAAAACATCCCCAAAGACCCACGGCTTGTAGCTGGGGTAGTACGACAAAAAATCGTCGGTAAGCGACGCAAGAATCAGCAGCGGAGCAATCGCCACGTACAGCCACAGGTAGGCTTTTACGTGGTGGTTGCCGCGGCAAAGCCCGTACAAGCCCTTCACCTTTTTGTCGAAAAAAATACGCAGCACAAGCAGCACAGGGAGGATGAACGTGAGGTTGCGCGTGCGCCACATCACCTTGAATACGTAAGATTTTTCGGCCAGCGAGTATTCCTTAAAGTCGAGCGCCTCTCGCCACGAAAAGGCATCGGAAAAGCTGACTAACAGCACGAACAAAAACGCCTTGATGTAAAATGACGGATTCCGTAGCGTTGCGCAGTTCCGCCTGAAAACAAGCGACGGAATGGCCACCAGAAAGTAAAGCCCTGCATAGCGAAGTATATGGTTGGCGTAGATGTTACCAAACGGAGTTAACCCATGCTCAAACCTCCCGCCCCATGCTGTACCGTACATTAGCGCAATGCTGCACGCTACCAGCAAAACCGTATAGGCATACACCCACGGGTTGAAATCCTGACGGAAAAATGCGGTAAAGCTACGGAAAAGAAGCTTGAGGCTATTTCTCATATACTTTGTGCCTAAAGTAAAAACATCCTCGTTAATTTGTCAATGGAAAGTATTTTTTTTGCAGCTGCGGTAGCGCACAAAGCGCTCCAACCTGCGCAAGCTGTGCAACGCCGCAGTATGGAAAATCGCTTGATTTCCGATGTCAACCATGTCGGTTGGGCTATAAAGAAGTTTTTACTTTGTTAATAGCCACCTTTTGCACCGCCATAACGCGCATTTGCTAAGCGCGTTGCAGTGCTACTACTATTGCTGTGCCCAGAACAAGACTCGAACTTGCACACCGTAACCGGCGCCACCCCCTCAAAGTGGTGCGTCTACCAATTTCGCCATCTGGGCTTTTTGTACAATACTTAATTTAAGTGCCCGGAACAGGACTCGAACCTGCACAGCCTTGCGGCCGCTAGTCCCTGAAACTAGTGCGTCTACCAATTCCGCCATCCGGGCTTTTTGACTTTGGGAGGGCAAAGGTATGAAAATATCATGATATAAAAAAGCTATTGCCGCAAAATCCACGACAAATGTATCTAAAATTTGTCAAGACAAGCTATATGTATTTCATATCATTTTATGAATAAGCCATTTAGCATCAGTAAATACAATGCTTCTGGCAGCTACTGTCCGGTAATTTTTTCGGCAGCGTGATGCGGTAACGCCGAAAAAAAGTAGAAGAGCGGAGCGGTCAGCGGACAAACTCCACCTCCTTAAATCCAAAGCTGCGCTGCCTGCCGTCGGGGGTTTGGAGCGTCAGCTCGCCGCTTGGCAGCGCTGCGGCAATGCGCGCCGTGAAAACTTCGCTACCGCATCGGTAGGCAAAAAATCCGCTGCTGCGGTAGAGGAGCGAGGTGTACCTGCTGTCTATTTCTGCAAAATCCTCTTCGCTTTTGGCCTCTTTCAGGCGATTGTAGCGCTTCAGGATACGGCCAACAAGTATTTTTGCCTCGCGCTTTACGTCGCGCGTTTTTCCGTCGCACAGCAGCATGGAGGTAGCGTTTGCAGCGGATACAAACTGCCGCTGGTTTACGTTTAGCCCAACGCCCACCACCGACTTGGCAATATGCGCGCCGCTGATGCTCTGCTCAATGAGAATGCCGCAAATCTTATCGTCGTTGACGTATATATCGTTAGGCCA
>JAIRXY010000125.1 GCA_031268055.1 Prevotellaceae bacterium
TGCTTCATACTCGCTATTTTATGTTGCAAAAACATGCACGTATTTTTGCGGTGGCAAAAGTACACCTTTTTCATAAAAGCGCAAAATTATATTTGCGCAACTTTTTTTGGCCTTCACCACCTGACGTTCAACCTGTCGTAGTATGGCGTAGGGCTTGCGCCTCACCGTCCCCTCCACGTTACCAAAACCAGCACATCGGTAGCGTCAAGAGAGCAGCCCCATCACCCGCTGCACGTGGCCGCACGCCAATGCCTCGCCGTTGGTGTATAGAATTAGGTTGTGCCATTTTGCAGGGGCGCACCTGCGTGTGCGCCCTGTAATTTTTCCACAAAAAAAAGCCCGCCGGAGCGAGCTTTCAAAGGACAGAATTTAATTTGAGGGTGCTGAAATTGGCAGGGGGAAACCCAATAGAAACATCACAAAGGTACAACTTTATTACTATCTACTTACTATTGAATAAAATCCAAGTAATTTATTTGATTTACGACCTGAAATGTTGCCTGCGGATAATTTTTAGAGAATGCTTCGGGCGCTTTGGGCGTTTTTGCACCCCATTTGAGCTCGAATGCAGCGATGCTATCACCATCAACTTCTAGCAAATCAATCTCCTGACCGTCGTATGTACGCCAAAAATAGAAGTCATTATGCAGACTTTCATTCAGGTTTTTCTTTATGCGTTCGCTAATCAGATAATTTTCCCACAACGAGCCAGCATCTTGCCTGATTGCCAACGAGCTATACGCTCCAATAAGTGCATTTCTGATTCCGTTATCGTAAAAATACCATTTGCCAGACTTGGTAATTTCTTTTCGTAGATTTCGGCTAAATGCGCCAAGACGATATATCACAAAGGTTTTTGAGAGCAAGTCAAGGTATTTTTCAACGGTATTTTTACTCATTCCGAGCTTCCTGCCAAGCTCTTCGTACGATGCCTCGCTGCCCGTTTGTAACGCAATAAGCTGCAGCAGCTCTTTCATTTTAGAGGCGTTTTTTATTCCATCAACCATCAAAATGTCTTTCAATAAGTAGGCATTGATAATATTTTTCAGATATTCTTTCCGATCATCGTTATTGTCCATCAAAACAACATCGGGATAAGAGCCGTAAATCAAGCGGGTTTCGAGATTCTGTCGGGTTTGTAGCGCTGTTTCTGTGGAGGATAGCTCTTTTTGAGAAAAGGCGGTTAAGTGAAACGGCCTACTCCGCCCAACAAGCGGCTCGCCCAATTTGTTGAAAAGGTCGAAAGACGATGAGCCGCTGGCAATGATTTTAAGCTCCGGAATCTCATCAACCATCAACTTCAGCTTTGCCCCTATGCCGGGAATATGCTGCGCCTCGTCGATGGAAAGTATAGCTACGCCATTCAATAAATTACGGTAGTTGGCTATGCTGCGATTCTCAAGCAGCGCAAGCGTATCGTAATCTTCGCCGTTGAGCGACAAAACTTTACCGTTGAGCTGCCTTACAATTTGATTCATCAGTACGGTTTTGCCTACACGCCGCGCCCCCAAAATAAGTACTACTTTGTTGGGGGTCAAAGCTTTTTCGATTTTTTGCTGCAAATCTCTTTTTATTTCATTCATAGAGCTATTGATTTTAAAGCTGCCGTAAATGTAAAAAAAGTTTTTTGATTGACGAAATTTATAGTAAAACAGTCAACCCAATGACGAATATGTAGTATCTGTAATTTTTCCTGAGCTGATAACGGAAAAAGCTTGCGGGTTTTAGGTATCACCTAAAAAAAAATTAGCGATGCCGCCTCCTCCACGCTCTCAAGCTTTGCCTCAGCCAAAGTCACTATCACCTCCGAGTAGGGCTGAGGAGCGCGCGCAGGCTGCGCAAAAATTCATCATCCTTTTTGCCTATTATCTCAAGATTTTCGTGTATATTTGCCCCAATTTCCACATTATTATTGGTTGACAAATCCTGATAAATGCTCAAGAAAACAGGCGCAATATTCCTTTTTTTTGCTTTGGCAGCTACGCCGCTTCTGGCTCAGTTGGGAGGTGAGAGTACGTACAACTTTCTCAAGATAAACGCGTCGCCCAAGTCGGCGGCGTTGGCGGGGGCGTGCCTTACGCCGCTGCACAACGATGTGGGCATGGCGCCGCACAACCCTGCGCTGCTCGATAGCAGCATGCACAACACCTATGCGCTGACCTACCTTGCCTACCTTGCCGGAATTTCGCACAGCAGCCTTGCCGGTGCGTGGCGTACGGGCAGCGCGGGTATGCTTGGCGCTAGCGTAGTGAGCCTCAACTACGGCGCGTTTGAAGCGTGGGATGAGGCCGGCGAAGAAAACGGACGCTTTAACGCCAACGAGTTTGTTGTGGGGCTGCACTACTCGCACAGCATGTTCAACTTTCTTAGCCTTGCGGCAAGCCTCAACACCATTATTTCGCAGCTGGAGCGGTACAGCTCATACGGCATGGCGCTCAACCTTGGAGCGCGCTACCGCAGCCCGGACAGGCTGCTGAACGCAACGCTATCGCTCAAAAACATCGGCGTTCAGCTTAAGCCATACTACGAGAACAACCGCGAAAAGTTACCGTTTGAAATTCAGCTGGGCATTGCAAAAAAGCTTGAGAGAGCGCCTTTGGGGTTTTCTATTACGCTCAACGATTTACAATCTTTCAGCGTGTATAACAACACGCAAGACCGAGGTAGCACGCTCGACAAAAGCCAGCAGAGTGAAAGCGTAGCGACCAAAATTGCCAAGGAGTTCATGAGCCACCTGTCGCTGGGAGTAGAGGTTGCCCCGTCCAAATATTTTTACGCTATGGCAGGCTACAACTTCAGGCGCAGCAATGAGCTTTCCATAGCAGAGGGCAGCGCAGGGACAGGGTTTTCGTTTGGGTTGGGCATACTCCTAAAGCGCGTTGAGCTCATTTATGCACGGGCAATTTACCACGCAGGAGGAGCGACAAACCATTTTGGAATTGTGCTGAAGTGAAAGAGAATGCGAAGTCCGCATTTTGAGTTGAAGAAATCTGAAATCTAATGAACATCATCATCGCCATCGACGGGTATTCATCGTGCGGTAAGAGCACGTTTACCAAGGCCATAGCCGCAAAGCTGGGCTACACCTTTATTGACACCGGCGCCATGTACCGCGCAGCTACGCTGTACGCCATGCGCCACCACCTGATAAACGCCGACGGAAGCGTGAAAAAAGAGGAGCTCTCCGCAGCGCTGCCGCTCGTCAACATAAAGCTGGTGCGCAGCGCACAGAGTGGAGAGAATAGCGTTCTTTTGAATGGCGAGGACGTTACGGAGGAAATACGCTTAGCCGGCGTATCGGACAACGTGAGCCGCGTGAGCGAGCTTGCCCCGGTGCGCGAGCTGATGGTTGCGCAGCAGCGGGCAATGGGGCAGGACAAGGCAATAGTAATGGACGGACGTGACATAGGAACGGTTGTTTTTCCGCACGCCGAACTTAAAATTTTTATGACGGCATCGCCTGAAATTCGCGCACAGCGCCGATACAAGGAGCTGGTAGCAAAAGGGGTGGAGACTTCGCTTAGCGAGGTAGAGCGCAACATCCGGCAGCGCGACGCCATAGACGAGAATCGCGCGGTAAGCCCTCTCCGCAAAGCCGACGATGCCGTGCTGCTGGACAACAGCTACATGAGCATAGATGAGCAGGTAGAGTGGGCGCTAAAGCTGATTACTTCCACTCAACTTTAGCCGCCTTTGCTATCTTTTTAGGGATATCGGTGTTGTCTATCTTTCCGCGAAACAGCTCGCTGCCCTCGCCAATGGCGTATACGGGCACCATAGTTCCGGTATGCCCAAAGGTGCTGTAGCTGCCGCCGTTCTTGGCGCTTACTATCCGCATAATACCTTTTGTCAGCGTTTCCGTGCTTTTCAGCGTGCAGGGAGTATCGTCGGTTGCAGGGGCGCTTTCGGCGCTTGTAGCGAACAAACTTCGCAGCGCTACCTCATCGCTGTAGCTGATGGTTATGCCCATGTTCTCTGCCAGCCACACCTTTAGCTCGCTGTACGAGATAGTTTTTTCCAGCTCTTGGGTTAACCTTTCCTCCGATGCTTTTTGCCTTTCCAGCCCTTGTATGCCAATGTCTCCACCTTCGCCGGAGCCAACGCCCAAGCCGCCTGTTTCGTGGTCGGCAGTAACCACAATAAGCGTTTGCTTTGGGTATTTGCGGTAAAATTCGAGCGCAACCTTTACCGCATCCGACAGGTCTACCACTTCGCGCACCATGCTGCCGGCGTCGTTGCTATGCGAAGCCCAGTCTATTTTTCCGCCCTCTACCAAGAGAAAAAATCCCTTGCTATTTTGCAGCTTTTCTATGGCCAGCGTGGTGGTTTGCGCCAGCGTGTAGTCGTCGCTCGACTTGTCGATGACGTAGGGGTAAGCCTTTTGCGGCTTGCTTTCGGGCTGTAGCAGCAGCAGCTTCGGCGCAGTAGACGATTGGCAGTCGGCCAAGCTGCGCACAACCGTATAGCCGTTTTCTGCTATCAGGTCGAAAACGTTTTCTTGCAGACCCTCATTACCCTGAGGACTTAGCAAGCCTGCCCCCGAAAAGAAGTCGAATCCGCTCTTTGCCAAATCCTGTGCAACTTCGTAGTACATGCTGCGCGAAGGCTGATGCGCGTAGAATGCAGCAGGCGTGGCGTGGTCTATGCTTACGCTGGTGGTTATGCCCACCTTGTAGCCTTTTTCCTTGAGCCGGTAGGCAATGCTGGTAAAGCTTTCCGTAACGTCTTCGTTCACTCCGAGGCGGCCATTGCGGGTTTTACTTCCGCAAGCAAATGCTGTACCGGAGGCCGAAGAGCAGGTGACCAAGCTGGAGGCCGAGTAGGTTGTAGAAAATCCCGCTGAGGGAAAGGTAGAGAAAGTCAGCGTTCCCGAGCCTACTGCCTCAGCGTTCTGGGCTGCAAGGTAATCTTCGGTAAGCGTTACGGCGCCAAAGCCCATGCCGTCGCCAATGAACAAAAAAACATACTTTGCCTGCGAATATGCAAGCGTTACGCTCAGCGTAAAAACGGTAAAAATAAAAATCTTTTTCATTTGCTGTTATGGTTGTTGGTTTATTGCTTATTGCTTGATGATAGCTGTTCAGAGAAAGAAATCATAGGCAGCGCTTGTCTGCTTGATTATGCGCAAAGGTAGAAAAAAAATCCAACAACTTCGTTTGGGGGTCTCCTTTTTTACGCCATTTTGGGGGTGCATTTGACTTCGTCGAACTTCGGCTCAAGTTGTCGCATTTGTGTCGCCGCTATAAGCACGCAGATGGCGCAGATTATGAAGATTGACGCAGATTTTGTCGTGTGCCTGCTGGCGCAGGCTGCAAGCCGTGCCGTTTTAATATTATGCCATTTTTTCCACGCAAGCAACGGTAGCGCCTGAAAATATTTTGCATGTAGCATTTATTTTGATTTTGCATAATAGCTTGGTATTAAGTTAAAAATGCCGCTGTATTGCGCAAGCGAAGAAAAAATCAGAGATTAAATATTTTCTTTTTTCCGTAAATTTTTGTTTTTCAAAAACGTTATTCGGGAGTTTTTGCTACTTTTGTAAAAGTATGTAACCTGTCCATTTTTTTACTGAAGTGCGAAAAAGGGCATACGTTAAGTAGAAGTGCAAATTTCATTTATCCATTAAGCAGGCATGAATATTTACAGCAAAATAATGCAGACGGGCATGGCGCTGGTAGCGCTATGTGGCCTCACATCTTGCCCCTACGAGCATTACGATGGGGGAGACGGCTACTATGAGCCTATTTACATGACGCGCCCCGAGCTGGAGGCGTCGGTCAGGTTTGATTCGGCACAGCCGTTGTACAGCGCCGGAAAAATCTACGTGCGCGCTCATCAGCTCTTTATTTGTGAGCCGTATAAAGGTGTGCACGTTATAGACAACAGCAACCCTCAGAAGCCGCGCCCCACCGATTTTATTGCGATTCCGGGGTGCGTGGACGTTGCGGTGCGCGGCAATATTTTGTACGCCGACAACGCAGTAGACCTTGTTGCTGTTGACCTCGACCAGCGCAAGGTGGTGGCGCGCGAGCAAAATGCATTCAAAAGCATTGTACCTCCCAACGTCGGCTGGTGGTGGGGCGACAGCGAGGAGGGCAGCGGAAAAATAATAGTTGGCTTTGTGAAAAAAGAGTCCCGCAGCAGCAATTATTCGATATCTAAATAAAATTTACTTTCAAATAGCTTATGCATATGAATAACCGTATTATAGTAACCTTTGCCGCCTGCGCCATTATGTTAACCTCTTGCGCAGGGGAGGACGGAGGTGTCAGCAGCAGTGAACCCTCTACTTCGGGGCAGGGAGGGTCAATGTCGCGCTTTGCCGTAGTGGGCAATAGCCTGTACACGCTCAACAGCCCTTTTATTAAAAAGTATGACATTGGCAACCCTGCGGAAATTCGCCCCGTAAACGATGGTATGCTACAGTTCAACGATGGCGAAACCATTTTTGTGCGGGATTCGCTCCTGTACGTCGGGTCGCAATCGGGCATGTACATCATGAATTTGCAGAATTTGGTTCAGCTCTCGTTTATTTCGCACTTCGTTAGCTGCGATCCTGTGGTAGCTCTTGATACGTTCGCCTACGTAACTCTTAGCACAGGGAGTACTTGCAGCCGGGGCATATCAGCCCTCCAGCTCTACGATGTAAAAAATCCGCTTGAGCCTAAGTTTTTAAAAGGCTACTCCATGCTCAACCCGCGCGGGCTTGCCATACGCGACAGCTTGCTTTTTGTTTGCGACGACGGGCTGAAAGTTTTTTACGCCAAGCATCCGATAGACAGCCTGCCACGGTTGGCGCACGAGAAAGGTATGGATGGGTACGATGTGATAGCCCGCGATACTACGCTGCTGCTCATTGGTAGCGACGGATTTTACCAGTACCGCTACCGGCCGAGTACTGTAAGTGGCAGGCTGCAAGTCTCGCTTGATGTGCTCAGCAGCATTTTGGTTGTAAAGCCCCAAAAAGAGTAGCCCGCGGCGCGCAGCGTCGAATCAATCCTGCTTGCGCGCTTCTCAATTTCCTTGCTCCGACAAAAATTTGATTCGCACCAGCCTGATTTCAGCTTCGGTAAAATCTTCGACGCCGAGCGTGGACAGAGCCTCCTGAATGGAATCGCTCTGCGCTTCGCTGTGAAAGTATTTGACAATCTCATCTTGCTTGTCTTCGTCCACGTGCTGCTGGATGTAGTAGTCGATGTTGAGCTTGGTGCCGGAGCTCACGATGGTTTCAATTTCGGATAGCAGATCGTTGAACTTCAACTTCTTTGAGGCGGCAATATCGTCCAAATCCAGCTGTCGGTCAATGCTTCGGATGATGTAAACTTTATTGGCCGACTTGTGGGGCGAAGATTTCACCACCATATCCTGCGGCCGCACAATGTTGTTTTCCGCTACGTACTTGGCGATAAGCTCCACAAAAGGCTTGCCGAATTTTTGCGCTTTTCCGAGTCCAACACCTTGACAATTAGGCAACTCCTCTATGGTGGTGGGGTAGTGGATAGACATGTCGCGGAGCGAGGTTTCGGGGAATACCACAAACGGGGGCAGGTTACGTCGGCGCGATTCGCTCAGGAGCAGCCCCTTGAGCAGGGCAAAGAGTATTTCGTCGCCGCCGCCCGCCGACGATTTTCCGGCTAAGCCAATGCCCGTCTCGCCATCGTCGTCATAATCGGCATATTCGTGGCTTTCGGCCAGCATGATAGAGTAGGGTTTTTCTATGAAAGCCCGTCCTTTTTCCGTCAGCACGAGCAAGCCATACTGCTCAATATCCTTTCTTATAAGCTTGCGAATGAGGCACTGCCGGATGATGGCATCCCAAAAGTGTTCGCTTTTTTCTTCGCCTTCGCCAAAAATCTCCAGCTCGTTGTGGTTGTACGACCTGATGAGCGATGTCGTTTCACCCCGAATGACGTCAATCACGTATTCGGTTTTGAATTTTTCGCGTAGCGCCAGAAGCGTTTCCAGCGCTAAGGTCACGTACTCTTTACCTTCAAACTGCACTTTTGGGTTGAGGCAGTTATCGCAGCAGCCGCAGCTTTCGGCGTCGTAGTCTTCGCCGAAGTAGTGCAGCAGGAGCTTTCGCCTGCACATCGACGATTCGGCGTAGGCCACCGTTTCCATTAGCAGCAGGCGGCCTATTTCCTGCTCAGGCAGCGGCTTTCCCTGCAAGAGCTTTTCGAGCCTTTGCACATCCTTGTGGCTGTAAAAGGCAATGCACTGCCCCTCGCCGTGGTCGCGTCCGGCGCGGCCTGTTTCTTGGTAGTAGCCCTCGAGGCTTTTGGGAATATCGTAGTGGATAACAAAGCGCACATCGGGCTTGTCTATGCCCATGCCAAAGGCAATGGTAGCCACAATCACGTCCACCTCCTCCATGAGGAACTTGTCTTGGTTGGTGGCGCGCACCACCGAGTCTATTCCGGCGTGGTAGGGCAGCGCCTTTATTCCGTTTAGGCAGAGTGTTTCGGCCAGCTCCTCTACGCGCTTTCGGCTCAGGCAGTAGATAATGCCGCTCTTGCCGGGGCGCAGCCTGATGTACTTGATGATTTCCTTTACCACATTTACCTTTTGGCGCACCTCGTAGTAAAGGTTTGGGCGGTTGAAGGAGGACCTAAAGACCTCGGCGCCGAGCATGCCCAGATTTTTTTGAATATCGTGCTGCACCTTAGGCGTAGCGGTGGCGGTAAGCGCAATGATGGGAGCGCCGCCCAGCTCGTTCACAATAGCGCGGATGCGGCGGTACTCCGGGCGAAAATCGTGCCCCCACTCCGATATGCAGTGCGCCTCGTCGATGGCGTAGAACGAAATTTTTATCTGCTTCAAAAACTCTACGTTGTCTTCCTTTATGAGCGATTCGGGCGCTACGTAGAGCATTTTTGTTTTTCCGGACAGCACATCATCCTTTACCTGCTGAATGGCGGCGCGGTTGAGCGACGAGTTGAGAAAATGCGCAATGCCATCTTCAAGCACAAAGCTGCGCATGTTGTCCACCTGATTCTTCATGAGCGCAATAAGCGGCGAAACCACAATAGCAGCGCCCTCCATGATGAGCGCCGGTAGCTGGTAGCAAAGCGATTTCCCGCCGCCTGTAGGCATTAGTACAAATGTATCTTTGCCGTTGAGTACGTTGCGAATAATGGCTTCTTGATTGCCGATAAACTTACCGAACCCGAAGAATCTTCTTAGGTGTTCGTGAAGAGAAATTTCATCAGTGTTGATCATTTTGGTAAAAACAAGCTGCAAAAGCCCTAAAAAAAATTGCGATAGCAAAGATATAAATTTTTCCCTCATACGCTAACTTTTCGCAGAATTTTAGGCTCATGCAAGCTAATTTTTCTATGCTAATTTTCAGATTTAAAGCCTATTATGAGGACAAAAACAGCTGCAAATTTCAGCTGAGGTCAGGCAGGAGCGTAAGGTCTGTTTTGTCAAGTAAGTAAAAAATTATTGTGGTCGCCTATTTAAGTAGCACATTTTTGCTATCTTTGCTGCTCAAAAATTTTCTCGGATATGCGCCTATATAGCCAAGGATTAGTAAAAAAGTATGGCAATCGCACAGTTGTAAAGGGAGTTTCTGTCGAAACTTTTCAGGGAGAAATCGTAGGGCTGCTGGGGCCAAACGGCGCCGGAAAGACTACCACCTTTTACATGATAGCAGGGTTGGTAAAACCCAACGCAGGCCGTATTTTCATTGATGACAACGAGCTTACGCACCTTCCCGTGTACAAGCGCGCGCAGCTGGGCGTGGGCTACTTGGCGCAGGAAGCGTCGGTTTTTCGTACGCTCACCGTGGAGAATAACATAAAGGCTGTACTCGAAATGACCAAGCAGAGCAAGGCCGAGCAGCGCGAGCGCCTGGAGCTGCTCATCGACGAGTTTGGGCTGCACACGGTGCGCAAAAGCTTGGGGATACAGCTGTCGGGGGGAGAGCGCAGAAGAACGGAGATTGCCCGAGCGCTGGCCGTAAACCCAAAGTTTGTGCTGCTCGACGAGCCTTTTGCCGGCGTAGACCCTATTGCGGTGGCCGATATACAAAGCATTGTGGCCAAGCTTAAGCAAAAAAATATCGGCATTATTATTACCGACCACAACGTGCACGAGACGCTCTCCATCACCGACCGCGCCTACCTGCTCTACGATGGCGGAATACTTATGCACGGCACCTCGGAGGAGCTGGCAACTGACCCCGATGTGCGCAAAAAATATTTGGGCGAAGATTTTGAGCTAAGGAGGTAGCTTTGGATGCTGTACCATAGCTTTACAATGCACGAATTTCTAACATAATTTTTTTATTTTCAATTTTTCCACTACATGGTCAGCCGTAGATTATTGCGCATTAAAGTTTTAAAAGAAGTTTACAGCTTCCTGAACGCTCAAAATACTTCATGTGAAGCAGCAGGCAAAACGCTGAAGTACAGTATTCAAAAAACATACGATTTATACCACCTCCTCATGCTGCTGGTGATAGAAATCAGCGATTACGCCATGCAGCAGATAGAGCTTGGTAAGCAGAAAAATTTTCCGACGGAGCAGGAGCTGCACCCCAACACCAAGTTTGTCAATAACGAATTTATAACCTTGCTGCGCAACAATGTCCCGCTGAGGCGCTACTGCGAAAAGCAGCGGTTGAGCTGGGGCGGCAACCCCGAGGTGGTAAAAAAGCTGCTGGCGCTGCTTTACTCCACCAACTTTTTCCGGCAGTACATGGGCAACGCCTCTCGCTCGTTTGTAGAAGATAAATTCTTAGTCATACAGCTGTACAGCGAGCTCCTCGAAGACTTTGAGCCGCTGCTGCTGGCGCTCGAAGACCAAAACATCTACTGGATAGACGACGTAGAGTTTACGATTAGCCAAATCATCAAAACGCTCAAGCTCTTTAGGAACGACCAGAGCAACGACACCCCGCTGGCGCCGCTCTACAAGGAAAAGGAAGACGAGCTCTTTGCCGAAAGGGTGCTGCTGCGCGCCACCACCAACAGCGTTGCCTACCGCGAACTTGTTGACAAGCACACAAAAAATTGGGATTTGGAGCGCATCGCTTTTATGGACATTGTCATCATGGTTACCGCTGTGGCCGAGCTGATGGAATTTCCCGATATTCCCATCAAGGTATCGCTCAACGAGTACATCGAAATAGCCAAGTATTACAGCACCCCAAACAGCAGCTTGTTCATCAACGGCGTGCTCGACAGGATAGTTGAGGATTTGAAGCAAGAAAAATTGCTGGTTAAGGAGGAGGACAGCGACGGCGATGCCTCATAAATGTCCATTAGCGCATTAATTCGTGGAAAATCAGCTGATTTTCCACGAATTAATACCATGTATATTATTTAAAAGCAAGCTATTAGAATCGATTTTTTCTAATGCAGTTAGTAGAAATATATATTGGCTATCAGGCAACTATATTTCAATGAACATTTAGGATTATAGGTAAAGACAAAACTTGGAAAATTGAACGTAAGAATTTGAATTTCAGAGCCCATTTAAAACGATTGAATTGCAAATTATTTGTTACTTCAAAAGTGAACGAATTCGTGATAATGTCATTGGAATATATATTGAGCGATACTATTTTCGTTCCGGCAAATTTAGCAATAGTGCATCTGTAGGCAATCAGGAATAAATATGGTTACAAACGGGTGGAATTTTCAGCGATTAAGAATATGAAAATATTAATGTTTGGCAGAGGAGTTATTTCAACCCAATACGCTTGGGCTTTTGAAAAAGCAGGCCATACGGTTGAGTTCTACGTAAGACCAGGCCGAAAAGCCGAATACGGCTCAACGGTTTCGTTAAATATATATGATGCCAGAAAAAGCATAAAGGGTACTTTGATAAAAGAAGCTTGGCCTATTAATATGGTAGAGAATATAAACCCAAGCCACGATTACGATTTAATAATTGTAAGCGTACAACATTATCATTTCAAAAAAACAGCGGAATTTTTGGCTGGTAAAACAGGCAAAGCAACGGTATTGCTTTTTAACAATTTTTGGGAAGAACCCTTAGAGCAAGTGGCAAATCTACCTGAGGAACAATTGGTGTGGGGGTTTCCACAAGCTGGTGGAGGTTTTGACAACAAAGGCGCTTTGAATGGCTCCTTATGGGGCAGTATCATAATAAGCACCTTTGGCACAGAGCTAACCGATAGAGCTGCGGCAGTAATAGATTTGTTCAAATCGGCAGGTTTCAAAAGCAACGTAAATAAGGATTTTAGATCGTGGCTTTTCGGTCATTTTGTAATGAATGCTGCATTACATGTAGAAACTTTGAAAGCAGGCGTCAGCATGCTTGAGGCATTCCAAACAACAAGACATTGGAAGAATGTAATTGCAAATGGAAAAGAATTGCTCCCATTGCTCAAAGCCCGAAATGTTGATATTAAAAAAAGCCCCGACCTCAAAATATTGGGCTTACCACCTTGGCTATTGAGCTTTGGAATGAAATTAGCAATCAAATTTTCACCTCCTCTGAAACAAACTTTTACTGGACATTCCAACCAAGAAGAAAAAAATTCGTATGCTAAGGATGTGATGGGTATGGCAGAAAAAATGAAAATTAGGTTGCCTATATATGAAGGAAATAAAGAGCTTTATAGCTGAATAACAAATCTTCAAAGCCCTCGCCAAATAACATACTAAAACAGCACGGACTACAAGCTTGCGTCAGCGGATTAGCGGGTCAGCACAGATTATCAATTGACTGTAAATCTGCGCAAATATGATTGAGCCGTATAAAAAAATCTGCGCAAATCCGTCTAATCTGCGCTATCTGCATGCTTTTGAGACATCCTCCTCCAAATGAGGGCGCAAGCCTAATGATTTTTTTGCGCTACAAATATGCACTTTTTGGTAGAAATCACAAAATAAAGCATTACATTTACGGTCGGATTTTGACCGAAACAAAAATAGCTTTTTATGGAACTTGCGCTCAAAGAGGGATTGCAGTATATTGCAGACAAAATTGTTACCAAAGAAGATACAGCCTCAAAGTACGGCTCGGGGCTGGTAGAGGTATTGGCCACGCCTGCCATGATTGGGCTTATGGAAAATGCGGCCATGAACGCCGTGCTGCCGTATTTGCCGCAAGGCTACGGCACGGTGGGTACCTCCATTCACGTTGCGCACAGCAAGGCTACGCCTGTGGGCATGAAGGTCTGGGGCGTTGCTACCTTGCTAAAGGTCGACGGAAAGCGCTTGCAGTTTGAGGTTACGGCAAAGGACGAACAGGGCGAAATAGGGCGCGGCACCCACGAGCGCTACGTGGTGAACGTGGAGAAGTTTACGGCTAAAGCTTATGGAAAAGCATAGGAGCTTAGGAGGTTGAAGATGATGAAAAAGCTGTTAGAGTGGTATCAACAAAGCGTTCAGTTTGTAACCTACGACATTTGGCACATGAATAAAACGCGCGTCAACGCTCGCGACGCCATATTTATCAAGCTGCTCAAGGTCATATTCATTTCCGTGCGAGGATTTTTTGTTGATAAAATATCGCTACGCGCCTCTGCCCTTACATTTTATACGCTCATTGCCATTGTTCCGGTGCTGGCCATGCTCCTTGGCGTTGCCAAGGGGTTTGGGCTGAACGACTACATGGTCAGCCTGCTGCACGAGCGCTTTTCCGAGCAAAAAGAGCTGCTGACTTTTCTGCTCAACTTTTCCGAGTCGATGCTTCTTACCCGCGCGGGGAGCGGCGTGGTTACGGGCGTGAGCGTGCTGTTCCTGCTGTGGGCAATACTGAACTTGCTCAACAACATTGAGGTTTCGTTCAACTACGTTTGGCAAGTCAAGCGCGCCCGTCCGTGGTCGCGCAAGGTTGCCGACTACCTCTCAATTATGCTCATTGCGCCCATATTTCTCATCGTGTCGAGCTCCATTACGGTGGTGATGCACGCGCACGTTATTTCGTTTGCTACAGAGGTTGGCATTTACCCCTACGTTGCGCCGATAGTGAAGCTGGGGTTTAAGTCGCTGAGCTACGTGCTGCTCTGGCTGGTGTTCACCTTTGTGTACGTGGCAATGCCCTACACTAAGGTCAAGATAATGCCGGCGCTCATAGCCGGCATTATTTCGGGGACGCTGTTTCACCTTGTTCAGAACTTTTACATTTACTCGCAGGTCATGGTTTCCAAGTACAGCGCTATATACGGCAGCTTTGCCGCCATTCCGCTGTTTTTGCTGTGGGCGCAGTCCAGCTGGTTTATCCTGCTGTTTGGGGCAGAGCTGTCGTTTGCCGCGCAAAACGTGCAGCACTACGAGTACGGGGTTAGCACGCGAAGCCTGAGCATGCGCGAGCGCAAGCTCCTGTCGCTGCTCATTGCGCACCTCGTTGTCAAGAATTTTTCCCTCGGTAGCAAGCCAATGGGCTCGTCGGAAATTGCGGCAACGCTGAACATCTCCATGCGCATAACGCGCGATATCCTGTTTGACCTCGTACGGTGCGGCATTCTTTGCGAAGTCGTAACCAACGACCCAAAGGTGAACACCTACCAGCCGACTATGGATATACACGCCATCACCGTAGGCTACGTACTCAATAGCGTCGAAGCGCGAGGCGAGCAGTACACTGATAGCGAAGATGCTGTCGACAGGCAGCATTTTTCGCGCCTGCTTTCGCAAATTTCGCTCCACGCAGGCGCGCACGAGGGAAAAATAAAAATTATGGACGTATAAGCAATGTACAAATTCGAGCCGCCATTCTTTGGGGAGGACAAATACAAGGTACACTCCTACCACACCGACAGCAACCGGCGCCTTAGCCTCGTTGCCCTGCTGCACTTTTTGCAGGAAACAGCCGGTAACCACGCTACGGCCAACGGCCTTGGCTTCGATTCGCTTGGCGAAATCAGGCTATTTTGGGCGCTGTCGCGCCTCACGCTGAAAGTAGCCGCCTACCCCGCGTGGAACGAGGAGCTGCTGCTGCGCACGTGGTCTAAAGCGCCCGGTACGCTCATGGCCAACCGCGACTTTGAGCTGCTCAACGCGCAAGGCGAAGTCATAGCCGTAGCCTCTACCTCATGGCTCTTGGTTGACGCTGCCTCGCGACGGCCACAGCGCATTGAGCGCTTCAGCGCAACCTTTCCGCATGTGCTCGACCGCCACGCCATACCCGAGCCGCCGGCAAAGCTACCCGTCGTAGCTGCATGTACACCCACCGAAGCAAAAGAAATCATGGCCAGCGACGTAGATATGAACGGGCATGTAAACAACGCCTGCTACGTGCGCTGGGCGCTGGACAGCATGCCTTTACACCCACAGGGTAGCAAGGAAGTAAAAATGCTGGAGGTTAATTTTCTACGCGAATCGCGCGCGGGAGAGCATTACGCCATCACCACACAGCAAATGGCTGAAAATACCATCTCCTACAGCATTACACGCTGTGAGGACGGACAGGAGTTGGCGCGGGTGAGGGTGGCTGAAGGTTGAGGCTGTAGCTCACCGTTGGGCATGGTGATACGGCTTAAACGCCGCATAAATATAGCGAATTTTATAACGAGCTGTTGTATTTTAATTGTGCTATGAAAGTTAAAAGTAATTCGCTCGCTCCCACATCGCTACACATTCTATTCTCTTCTTGGGCAAAAATTTATTTTTAGGAGGTTGTACGAGAATTTTTTGTATATTTGCATTTATTTTCTGCATGTTTCACTAATTTCTTTATTTTGGAAGACGGTGTTCCCCTACTGCTTAGCGCTGTTGTAATCCGGCCGGATTGCTCTTTCTCCCTTGTAATCATCGGCTCTGCGCTGCTGCTGGCGTTGCTGGCTTCGTCAGCTCTCTTGTCGGGCTCCGAGGCGGCCTACCTGTCGCTTTCGCCCAGCGATGTCGACATGCTCAAGTCCCGCTCCGGCAGGTCGTCCAAGGTGGCAGCGCTGCTGCTTCAGCGCCCCGACCACCTGCTTAGCGGTATTCTGCTCGCCAACAACGTGGTCAACGTGGCCATTATCGTTCTGTCGATGTTTCTCATGCAGCACACGCTGGTGTTTGCGTCGGCGTTGTGCGGCTACGCCATCGAGGTAGCCGCTATTACCTTTATTTTGCTGCTCTGCGGAGAGGTGCTGCCCAAAATTTACACCCGCAACAGCGCGCTCTCGGTGGCCGTTTTCATGGCGCTGCCGCTATATGTGCTCTCTAACCTCACCAAGCCTTTCGGTTTTGTGATGGCAAAGGCGGCGCTGCGCGTCAACCGTCGCCTCCAATCCAAGCACGTCAACGGCGGCATATCCATCGACGACCTGTCGGGCGTGCTCGACGTTATGCACACCAACAACGCCGAGGACAAAAAAATCCTGAAGGGTATCGTTAAGCTCAGCAGCACCGACGTGCGCAAAATCATGACCCCTCGCATCGACGTGGTGGCCGTTGACGTAAGCACCACCTTTGCCGAGCTGCACCAGCTCATCGTAAAGTGGGAGTACTCGCGGCTACCGGTGTACGAAGATAGCTTCGACAACGTGAAGGGCGTTCTCTACATCAAGGATTTGCTCCGGCACTTGGGCGAGGCCGACTTTGCATGGCAAACGCTGGTGCGCCCCGCATACTTTGTGCCGGAGAATAAAAAAATAAACGACCTGCTGGAGGAGTTCCAGACTCAAAAAAACCACCTCGCCGTGGTGGTCGACGAGTACGGCGGCGCGCTGGGCATTGCCACCCTCGAAGACATTCTGGAGGAAATTGTGGGCGAAATATCGGACGAATCGGACATGGAGGAGCTGCCCTACAAGAAGCTGAGCGACGGCGTGTACATTTTTGAGGGCAAAACGCTGCTCATCGATTTTTGCAAGCTGATGAATTTGCCCGACAGCTACTTTGACGACGTAACGGGCGATTCCGAAACGCTCGCCGGCGCGCTGCTGGAGCTGAAAGGCGATTTCCCTTCTCCCAACGAAGAAATTCGCTACAAGCAGGCTGTATTTGCAACGCTCGCCTTCGAGGGACGACGAATCCAAAAAGTGCGCGTGACGTTTGACAAGAGCAGCAAAAAATCTTGAAGCCTGCTTGATTAGGCAAGCCCAACTCAAAAACTCCCTTTTTTATGAACAAAAAAATTGAATATTCCACGGCTCACCGCCTTTTTTTGATGGTAGTTACCACCTGCATGGTTGCTATTTCGGTTGCTTCGTGCAGCAGCCGGCAGAGCACGCCCAAACCCCGCGGATACTACCGGATAGCGCTCCCTGAAAAGCACGCCTACGCTCCGCTATCGCTCAAAGGCTACCCCTACACCTTCGACGTATCGGCGTACGCCACCGCTACGCCCAACACCAGCAGGGGCAGCGAGCCCTACTGGCTCGACGTTACCTACGCCGACTACAACGCCACCATATACCTGAGCTACAAAAACGCCAAAAACAGCCTCGACAAGCTGGTGGAAGACGCGCACACGCTGGTTTACCGGCATACCATCAAGGCCGACGCTATTACCGAGCAACGCTTCGAGGGCAGCGACGGGAAAACCTTTGGCTACCTCTACGAGATTGGAGGCAACGCCGCCACCAACGTGCAGTTCTACGTGACCGACAGCGTAAAAAATTTTCTGCGCGGGTCGCTGTACTTCAACACGCCTCCCAACCAAGATTCGCTATCGCCAATTATTGAATTTATTACCGAAGACATCCGGCGGCTGTTCGAAACGATAGAGTGGAAATGATGCTTGAATGATAGACCGGATATAACCCACACTTGCCGCATTTGCATATATGCGCATTAGTCATTACCTTTGCCGAGCAAAAATTTACAAGATGAAAAATTAGCAGGCCTACTATCGGTACTTTTACCTGTGCCGACTTGAGCAGGGCTTAATCGTTAAATATTAATAACTTAAAAACAATCAATAAGGAGAAGCAATCAATGCAAGAAGTATGCGATTTTTTGAAAAAGTGCGAGCACTATTTCCTTGCCACAGCAGATGGCGACCAACCGCGAGTACGACCTTTCGGCACGGCGGTTATTTTCGAGAACAAGCTCTACATCCAGACCGGAAAGAAGAAAGATGTTTCCAAGCAGCTGCAAGCTAACCCAAAAGTTGAACTCTGCGCCTTTGATCCGGCAGCAGGTAAATGGCTTCGCATCGCAGCAACCGTTGTGGAAGACAATAGGTTGGAGGTTAAACAGTATATGCTTGAGCAGTACCCTGAATTAAAGTCAATGTACTCGGCTGAGGACAACAATACTCAAGCGCTGTACCTCAAAGATGCCACTGCAACCTTTTCGTCCTATACAGGAGAACCGAAAGAAGTGAAATTCTAAAAGAAAAAATTTACCCGTCTTTATCCGCGGCCACAATTATAGCACGCGGATGAAGCGGATTTAACGGATAAAGACGGATTTAATTTTGATGCAGAGAGTCCGCGCCTCCGCAAAAACCGAGGATTTATCTGTCTTTATCCGTTAAATCCGCTTCATCCGCGTGCTATCAATGGTAGATTTTTTACCCTCCCTACATTCAAAATTCAAAATTGAATTAATCTCCTCCCCTACTCTATCGGCTGCTGGTCGAAGCGGCTCTGTCGCCGCTCGTACTTCAAGTCTTTGAGGAGCGCCGATTTTGCGTTAATAGAAAAATTCCAGCTCTTCCATGAGCCGATAGGCACCCACGAAAAGCTAAACATCCAGCAGTGCAAATCGCGGTTGAGGCTAACCGAGGTGGGGGCAATTTGTCGCCGCTCCAAGTCGTATCCCGATTGAAACGAGAACGCCCACTTTGGAGTTAGGCTAAGGCTACCGTTGAAGTTGAGCGTTTGCATAATCGTTGGGACAAAAGCCGGCTGGCTGTACGAAAACGAGTAGTTGAAGTTGAACGACCACGGCAGGGTAAAGTCTACGTAGGAAACTTGCAGACCGTCATACTCGCCCATAGGGTCAAGGTCTGATACAACGGGGTGCGGCAGCGTGTTGGTCACCTTTTCGTTGCGGTTGAACGAGTAGCCAAATGAAAAGCCAAAGTTGGTCAAGCGCACCAGCTTTCCTGTTCGCGTATAGTTCCAGTGCCGTGTTTGCCGTCCGTCGCTGTTCAGCGCGTAGGGGTTGAGCACGCCGTTGAAGCTTACGCCCAGCGTACCGAGCAAGGTAGTACGTCCGGAAAATCCAATGTTCGAGAGGTTCATGGAGTCGGCCAGCAGGTTGTATGAGGCCGAGAAGTTGAGCGCCTCCAGCAGCTTTACTTTCTTTGAGCCGGTGCCGGTGGTATCGCTCTTGGAGCGTACCTTCATCTCAAGCGTATTGCCCAGCCCAAAGCTCAGCGAGGCATTTTTTCCCGATCCTGCCGTGCCGTATATGCCGTTTTGGTGCGGCGAGTAGGTCTGCATTCGTCCGGTAGAGTCAACTTTCACGCTACGGTAAATGCCCCACACGGGGTCGCTAAAGTCGGGGCGCCAGCCAATCGATACGCTCGGCGAAATAACGTGCCGCACCGCCTGCACCGGCGACCACTTACCCAGCGTAAACATGCCGTATATCATGGTAGACGCCGAAGCGGAGGTGGAGAAGTCGTAATCGTGCGACAGGCCGTACACGGTATCGCGGCGAACGTACCCCGTATTTCCGGCGGTATCCACCCACGTCTGGTTGGTGTGGCTAAAGTAGGCGCGGCCGTTGTACGAGATGGAAGGCGTAAAGTTGATAAACTTAGCCAGCGTAAAGGGCACCGACATTGAGGTGTTGTAGCGCACGCCATTCCTCATACGGCGCTTTAGCAAGTTCTCAAAATCGTCAAACTCATACTCCTTTGCGGTGACGGTATTCTGCATGTTCACCGACAGAGGTATTCCAATATTTTCGTACCACTTGATTGGGCCTACCCGCTCCTTGCGCTTGAACGGCGTGATGCGCGCCATGTTGAACGTGAGCGTAGGCAAGCCCAGCGTAACGATGCTGTCGCGCGTGTTGTGCGAGTGCGTAGCAGCTACGCTCATGCTAAAAGGCGTTCCGGGCCACACCTGTGAGTAGGAAATGCTGGACTGCGTGGTGTTGGTGAGCGATTCGTTGAGCGACGTTTCGTTAATCTTCCTGTAGCTGGAGCTGGTAAAGTTGACGCTTGCCGAGAATGTCTTGTTGGGGCTAAACTTGGGGTCTTGCGAGTGGTTCCACCTCAGCGAGAACGCCGTGTTGGGGTTGTAGTCGGGGCTGCCCGGCTCCCCTATCACGTTGTAGGCGTAGTTTACGTCGAATCCGCCGCTAAAGTGGTACTTCCACATGTAGCTGGAGCGCGAGCTGACGCGCCACGAGCCAAGGGTGAATATGTCGCCGGTAAGGGTAATGTCAAAGTAATCGTTGAGGGCAAGGTAGTAGCCTCCCTCGCGGAAGTAGAAGCCACGGTTGGCCTCCTCGCCGTAGGAGGGAATAATAATCCCTGACGCGCGGCTCGACGACTGCGGAAACATGCCAAAAGGAATAAAAAGCGGCGTGGGCACATCCTCCAGCACAAAGTAGGCCGGGCCGGTTATGACTTTATCGCCGGGGACGACTTTTGCCTTCGTCAGGTTCATATACCAGTGGGGGTGCTCGTCGTCGCA
>JAIRXY010000134.1 GCA_031268055.1 Prevotellaceae bacterium
ACAGGCGATATCACGATTGCCGATAATGGCGGCGTATTGACTATCACAAGCAGCAACCTCGCCATTCTGGACAAAGCCACCGGAGCGCCCCAGCCGAGTTTGCAAAGCATAAGCTACGCTGATGCCACCAACAACACCGTACAGGCATCCTATACTTATTCGATTGAAGCTGCCGTGCCTGCCGTGGGCGGTATGATGGGTACAGACCCCATTGCGGGTTCGCAAATGAATAAAATCAGCGTATTTTCAGGTAGCGACCTTGTGGCTTACTTTGAGCTGGTCAGCGGTGAAAATCCCGCCTCCCTCACCGGCGAATATATCGTAACCGACGGCGTCAACGCCGTAGGGCAAGCCAACAATGGGTTTCAACTTCCTGCTATGTGGGGCGGCACATCGGGCGGTTGCTACTACGTGGTCAACGGCGAAAAAATGTTTATACGCGCCGGCGGCGGCAATATCAGCGTTACCGACAACAGCGGCGTGCTTACCATAACGGGCAGCAACCTGCCTATTTTGGACGTTGCCGCCGTGGAATCTTCGGGTGGCACGAATTGGGCTAACCTGCCCGATGCAGCCAGCGTCAGCTATCAAAATGTAGCATCCGTCGGTGGCGGCGGCGGTGGCACAGCCACCCAGCTGCCCAACCTGCTTTCTGCTGCGGCAACGGACTTGGCTGCCGTCAGCAGCGGCGCCCTCACCGGCTACACCGTAACGCTGAAGATAGGTGAAGCAGGCGTAACCGCCACGCCGGGGCCAATGGGCATTACCATCGGCGGCGACGGCAACTACATCTCCATTGATTTTAGCAGGGATGCTCCCACCTTGCCCGCCGGAACGTATAATATTGTGGACAATACCACGGCAGCCGTAGGCGATGCCATAGCTGGCTATTACCTTGAACTCTTTTCTGGCGTCGGATTTGATTCCGGAACATTTGGGAAAACAGCTACCGGCGGAACAGAGGGTACTCCTGTCTACATTACCGGCGGCGCGGTTGAAGTTACCGAAAGCGGCGGCGTGTACACCGTTACGGTGAATGCAACCACCACCGAAGGCAGCATCACCGCCGAGTACACCGGCCCCATTACGATACAGTGAACAACCTGACCTAATCGTAGCCCCGGCAGGGCTTGAAGCGCTGTCGGGGCTTTTTAAACAGCAATGCTCTTTGACGTATTGGTTTACATGCTTAATTTTTCAAAATAAATTGTATATTTGAAGATGAGTGCCGCTCTCCATTGCGTGACTTCGGGGTTGATGCAGGCAAACGGTATATATATTTTGTTTGATGGGCTGGACAACGCTTACAGCGTTCCCTCTCCGTGAGCCAAAACAATCTTCATAGCGTGTAAACCAACCCAAATGTTTACATATTTTTATACACATAATTTAATAAAATAGTATGAATGCACAATGTTTCAACCAATCAACAACAACGCACAGCGCCGGTAGGTGTTGCCTGTGCATAACGCCGAGATTTATCCCTGCGCTATGCACCACGCTGCTTTGTCTACTGTTCTGTGCGGTAGCTACGGCGCAGGAAGTATTCAAAAACGACCAGCTCGCCATCAGCGTACTCGATAAAGGCGTGTGGGTGGTGGAAACCGCCGACATGACCACCATGTATATTGTGGAAGGCTCGCAGCGCGCCCTGCTGATTGATGCAGGCACAAAATGCGATTCGCTGGATAAAATCGTGCGAAAAATTACGCAAAAACCGCTCGATGTAGCCATCACGCACAAGCACATTGACCACGCAGGCAATATCCGCTACTTCGACGAAGTTTTTATGCACCCGCTTGATTCGGCTGTGCGCATGGAAATTCCGTTTTCGGGAAAATACCGCTGGCTGAAAGACGGCGACGCGTTCGATTTGGGCAACCGCACGATTGAAGTTTACCTGATGCCCGGACATACGCCCGGCTCCATCATACTTGTCGACAAGGCGATAAACGCCGTTTATTCGGGCGACGCGTTTGGCTCGGGGCAGGTGTGGCTACAGCTGCGCCCGCACGTTCCGATGAAAACCTACTACGAATCTTGCGCCCGAATGGAAAAAATCATGCGCGAACAGGGCGTCACGAAAATCTACTGCGGACATTATCCCTACTTGAAGCGCGCGCTGGGGGCGGATTATATGGTTGCCATGCGGGATTTAGCAAAGCGCCTTTCCGAAGGCGACGCTGCCGGCTCACGCCCGTACCAAATGCCCTTCAAAACCGACATTGCTTGCGACAAGCCGGCTATGGTAGCCAACGGCATGGCCATGATTGTGTACGATTCCGAAAATATCAACTAATGTAGGGGCCGAAAAATTTTTTGCCCCTGCGATAAACTATAAAAAATTATGCATTATGAAGCGAATTGTTTTGTTACTGCCAGCGCTGCTTCTTTTGGCCTCGTGCCATACGGACAGCCTCATTGATGTGCGCCACGTAAGCGTTTCTTCGGGCGTTGTAGCCGGAAAAGCGGCAGGCGATGGGGCGGTAAAAATATTCATGGGCGTTCCCTTTGCCGCGCCTCCTGTGGGTGCGCTGCGCTGGAAGGCGCCGCAAGCCGTAGCCGCGTGGAAAGGCGTGCGCGAATGTACAGCGCCGCCAGCCTCTGCCGTGCAGAAAAAACCGGTACCGTTTTTCTGCTGGTCAAAAGAATTTTTGATTCCCGAGGAGCCCATCAGCGAAGATTGCCTTTACCTCAACGTATGGACTTCTGCAAAAACAAGTAGCGAAAATTTGCCTGTTATTGTCTGGATTCATGGCGGCGGTTTTACGGGAGGCTCCGGAACGGTGCCGCTTTACAACGGCGAGCGGCTGGCCCGCAAGGGGGTGGTCTTCGTTACCATTAGCTACCGCCTTGGCGCTTTGGGGTTCCTTGCGCACCCCGAGCTGGCTTACGATGCCGAAGGGCATTCGGGAAATCTGGGGCTTTTAGACCAGATTTTTGCGCTGAAATGGATTCGGGAAAATATCGCCGCTTTTGGCGGAAATCCCGATTGCGTAACCATTGCCGGACAGTCTGCCGGTTCAATGAGCGTTCACTGCCTGATGGCTTCGCCTTTGGCAAAAGGGCTTTTCCACCGCTGTATCGGTCAAAGCGGTGCAATGATGACGCCCGTCATGGCGCCAATGAAGCTGGAGGATGCCGAAAAAGCAGCGACCGAAATGCTCGGCAAAGCGGGCTTGACCGCCGCGCAGCTGCGCGGCTTGCCCGCCGACTCGCTGCTCAACCTTCCGGCAAGGTTTACGCCGGTAGAGGACGGCTATGTGCTGCCAAATCCGCTCCAAGCATTTGAAGGCGGAAGGCAAAACGATGTGCCGCTCCTCACGGGCTGGAACAAGGACGACGATGCAATGTTCGGCCCGTCGTCGGGCGCCTCTGTCTTTGGCGACAACAACCGCGCGTGGGCAAGCTTGCAGAGCAAAACAGGCAAAAATCCTGCATATCTTTATTTCTTCACCCACGTTCCGTCCACAAAGGAAGGCGAACAGAATTTTGGGGCATTCCATTCTGCCGAATTTAGCTATGCGCTGCACACGCTGCACCTTTGGGACAAACCTTTTACCGAAAAAGACTATGCGCTGGAAAGCAGCATGTCATCGTACTGGGTGAACTTTGCCGCAACGGGAAACCCCAACGGCGAAGGGCTACCCGTGTGGCCGGCCTTTAGCAACGACAAACCGGAGGCTATGGAGCTGGGCGACGAGCTGAAGGTCACGCCACTGCCATTTTGAGTGCTGCTGTATTCGATATGAGCAAACCGAATAAGTAGCAGAAATGAAAATTTGAAAATTTGAAAATTTGAACAACAACCAATTAAATCAACAACAAGCATGAAAAAAATTACTTTATTACTACTATTTGCGCTGCTTGCCGTGTCCGGAGCATTGGCGCAATTCGGCGGTTGGGGACCGCAAAGCAAGGTGGAGACAAAAACCATTCACAGCGCGGTGCTGAACGCCGACCGCGAATACAGCATCTACCTTCCCAAAAGCTACGACACGGATAAGGACAGAAAATATCCCATCCTTTACCTGCTGCACGGCATGATGGACACCCACAAGGGCTGGTTTGAGCGCGGGCATGTAAAGGACGTTATCGACCAGCTGACCGCCTCCGGCGAAGCCGTGGAGATGATTATCGTAACCCCCAACGCCGGAGGCAATGTCTATGAAGGAGCATGGAATGGCTACTTTGACATGCCGGGTTGGATGTACGAAACGTTTTTTTACACCGAATTTTTGCCGCACGTAGAGAAGACCTACCGCGCCATCGGCGACAAGCAGCACCGCGCGGTTGCGGGGCTTTCGATGGGCGGCGGCGGCAGCACAAAATACGCGCAGACGCACAGCGACATGTTTGCCGCTTGCTACGCAATGAGCGCGCTGATGGATATCCCCGAGCAGGGCGCAGCGCCCTCGCAGCGTACCGACGACAAAATGGCGATGCTCACCAAGTCGGTGCAGGAAAACAGCTGCGTCAAGTATGTGGACGAAGCCGACGACACGCGCAAAGCGCAGCTTCGTAGCGTGGCGTGGTTTGTCGACTGCGGCGACGATGATATCCTGCTCGACAGCAACATTGAATTTACGCAGGCAATGCGCCGTGCGCAAATCCCTTGCGAGCTCCGCGTTCGCGACGGCGGGCATACGTGGGAGTATTGGCGCTCGGCGCTGTATAGCTGCCTGCCGTTTGTAGCACGAATTTTCGAAAAATAAACCACTAAAATCAATTTAACAGCATGAAAAAGTTTTCAATTCTATCCCTTGCGCTGATGTGCTCGGCCTCCTCATTTGCGCAGCAAGCGCTGTGGGGAGCAGGCGACGTTGTTTCGCCCAAAATCAACTCCGACAACTCGGTAACGTTCAGCATTTTTGCGCCCGAAGCGCAAAAAATTGAAGTAACGGGCGACTTCTTGCCGACTAAAAAAGTGCAAACGCCTATGGGCGAAATGGATGCGCCCGGGGCGACAGCGCTTGCAAAAAACGACAAAGGCGTTTGGGAGTACACCTCCACGCCGCTTGCTCCAGAGCTGTACAGCTACTCCTTTGTGATTGATGGAGTAAAGGTTACCGACCCCAGCAGCATCTACCAAATCAGAGACGTTGCCTCCGTAACCTCTGTTTTTATTGTTGAGGGCGAAAGGGCCAACCTCTACAAAGTAAACGACGTGCCGCACGGTAGCGTAGCAAGAGTGTGGTATAGCAGCCCTACCCTGAAGATAGACCGCCGGATGACCATATACACTCCGCCGGGGTACGAAAAGGGCGAGGCAAAATATCCTGTCCTCTATCTTCTTCACGGCGCGGGCGGCGACGAGGAAGCGTGGATTGCCTTAGGGCGAACTTCGCAAATCCTCGACAACCTGATTGCGCAGGGCAAGGCAAAACCGATGGTTGTGGTGATGACTAACGGAAATGCAGGACAAAAAGCCGCACCGGGCGAATCGGAAAGGGGCATGTATAAACCATCGCTCTGGGAAGAAACAAAAATGAACGGCGACTTTGAGGCTGCCTTTCCAGATGTAGTAAGCTACGTTGAAACAAACTACCGCGTCGAGCAAGAAAAGCAATCAAGGGCGATATGCGGCTTGTCGATGGGCGGATTCCACTCGCTGCACATCTCAAAGCAGTACCCTGACTTATTCGACTATGTAGGGTTGTTTTCAGCGGCTATTATGCCTCCGCAGCAAGGCGTATCCTCAAAAGTTTATGACGACTTCGACGAAAAGTTGAAGGTGCAGTTTTCAAAAAAACCAAAGCTGTATTGGATTGCGATTGGCACAGCTGATTTTCTGTTCCAAAACAACGTAGATTTCCGCAAGAAGCTGGACGAAAATGGCTACAAGTATGAATATTACGAAACCGGCGAGGGGCATATTTGGAAAAATTGGCGAATTTATTTGGCTGAATTTGCACCGAAGCTGTTTAAGTGATGAAAAATAGCCGCTTTGTAAGCGCTTATCTGTAGCTCTGTGCAGTAGCTATTTCACAGAAATCCAATGTACTCAAATTTTATTTTTAATTCTTATGAAAAAAATAGCATTCATCTCAACAATTGTTTTTGCAGGAAGTACGCTGTTTTCCTGCGCGCAAAAAACGCCGCAGCTTGGCAAATCTTCTATCGACAAGGTAGCTGCAGCTATGACGCTGGAAGAAAAAGTACACCTGCTCATCGGTACGGGCATGGCGGGTGTTGGCGGCGGCGGCGGCAGCAACGCCGTGGTCGGCGAAACGGAAGACCTTGTTCCGGGCGCGGCAGGAACAACCTACCCCATTCCGCGCTTGGGCATTCCCTCCATTGTTTTGGCCGACGGCCCTGCGGGGCTGCGCATTGCGCCCACGCGCAACGGCGACAGCGCAACCTACTACTGCACCGCCTTTCCGGTAGGTACGCTGCTTGCTGCCACTTGGAACGGCGAGCTGGTTGAGCAGGTAGGCGAAGCCATCAGCAACGAGGTGCTCGAATACGGAGTGGACGTGCTGCTTGCCCCTGCGCTGAACATCCACCGCAATCCGCTGTGCGGACGCAACTTTGAGTACTACTCCGAAGACCCGCTGTTGAGCGGTAAAACGGCGGCGGCTATCGTGCGCGGCGTACAAAAAAACGGCGTGGGAACTTCCATCAAGCACTTTGCTGCCAACAACCAGGAAACCAACCGCCAGCGCAACGACGTTCGCGTGTCGCAGCGCGCCCTGCGCGAAATTTACCTCAAAGG
>JAIRXY010000160.1 GCA_031268055.1 Prevotellaceae bacterium
GGCGGAGAATTTCGCTGCGCAGAGCGTAATGCTCGACGATAGCGATATGGCGAATATTGCCATGCTCAACCGCAACCTGCGCCTCACCACAGGCGCTCTGTGGACGATGGATGGCTCGCCCTATACGATGGAATACTTGTGGGAGAATTAAGAATTAAGAATTAGGAACCGAGCGAAGCAAACTCCGAAAAAGTAAATACAACGTAGATAATTGGCTTACGCAAAGTTCATATTTCATTCAATATATTAAGATATGCTTCGTAGTATCCTGCTGTTGAGGTTATTTTGTTGATAAAATGGGGCTTTCCCATCCCGACACTTTCGAGATAATTTGTGGAAAATTGCAGCATAAATAGATGTGCTATAAAAAATTGTTTTTCTACACGTCGGCAAATAGAGATGCGGTATTGCCACGTCTCCACGAAAACGTTGTATTTTAGTGTGATTCCGTATCTGTATTCAAAATTCTGTATTCGTAATTCAAAATTCATAATTCAAAATTCATAATTTCTAATGTTTCCTTTTGATGTTTACCCGTTATGGGATATAGAGCCGGTGCGCGGCGAAGGCTGCTACCTGTACGATAAAAATGGCGTGCGCTACCTTGATTTTTACGGAGGTCACGCGGTAATTTCTGTCGGACATACGCATCCGCGCTACGTGCAGCGCATTACCGAGCAGCTTGGTCGGCTGGCATTTTACTCCAACGCTGTACAAAATTCGCTGCAAAAGCAGCTGGCCGAGCGGCTGGGCGCAGCTTCGGGCTACCCGCATTTTTCGCTCTTCCTGTGCAACTCCGGCGCCGAGGCCAACGAAAATGCCATCAAGCTTGCCTCGTTCGACACGCAAAAAAAGAAGGTACTTGCGTTCAGCAAAGCCTTTCACGGGCGCACTTCGGGCGCGGTTGCCGTTACCGACAACCCCAAAATTGCTGCGCCGTTCAACGCTACTCCCAACGTAGAATTTGCCCCGCTCAACGACATTGAGGCGGTGGAGAAAAAGCTCCGGACGGGCGACTTCTGCGCCGTTATCATAGAAGGAATACAGGGCGTTGGCGGTATTCTTATGCCCAGCGATACGTTCTTGCAGCAGCTGCGCGCGCTTTGCAGCAGGTATGGAGCACGCCTCATTCTGGACGAGATACAGAGCGGATACGGGCGTAGCGGCAAATTTTTTGCTCATCAATGGTCTGGCATTGAGCCGGATATTATCACAACGGCAAAGGGTATGGGCAACGGATTTCCTATTGGTGGAGTACTCATTTCACCTCAGTTCAAGGCCGTGCATAGCATGTTGGGCACCACGTTTGGCGGTAACCACCTTGCCTGCTCCGCCGCCTTAGCAGTGCTCGAAATATTTGAAGATGAGCGTATTCTGGACAACGTTGCTGCTATGGGAGCGCTGCTGATGAGCGAGCTGCAACAGGTGCAGGGCGTAAAAGAGCTGCGCGGACGCGGGCTGATGATAGGCATGGAGATGGAAAAGCCGATGGGTGAACTGCGTAGCAAGCTGCTCTTTGAGCACAACGTATTTACCGGCGCGGCGGGAACGCACGTCATCCGGCTGCTGCCTCCGCTGTGCATTGGCAAGCAGCAGGTCAGCGAGCTTATGGAGGCGCTGCATAAGGCGACAAAAAGCGCGTAAAAAAAACGAAATACTTGAATGAATTACTTGAATTACTTGAAGCAATGAAAAAAATAACGCTCATTCTTTTTGCCGCTACCGTTGCGCTTGCATCCGCTTGCAGCCGAAGCACGGCAAGGATAGAAGGACATATTGCCGGCGCAAACGGCGCAGCTGTGCTGCTGAAAAAAACAGCGATGGGAAAGCTTATTATCCTCGACTCGGCTCGGTTGGGCGCGTCGGAGAAATTTTCTTTTAAGGTCAATAAGGTTGAGCCGGCCAGCTTTTACCAGCTCGCTGTTGATACTCTGGGGAGCATCACGCTGCTGCTGCACCCCGGCGACCGCATAGCGCTGTCGGCGCAGGCGCCCGGCGTGGTGGCGTCGTGCCAGTCAAGCGGGTCGGAGGATATGCAGCTGCTGCTACAGCTGCAACAAAGCGCTGCGCAAAGCAACCTCGCGCTCGATTCGCTGCTGCGCGTGGCAAATAGCGACGACCAGCAGCAGGTGACGGAGGCGCGCAGAGGTATAGCGCGCACCTTTTTGCAGCAAAAAAGGCGCAACACTACCTGTATCGTAACACACCCAACCTCGCCTGCCAGCATCAGCGCATTTTACCAGAAGTTAGGCCACGAGCTGCCGCTGTTTGGCGTACCCGACGACCGATTTTTGCTCCGAATGTTGATAGATTCGCTCCGCCCGCGGTATCCAAAGTCGAGCTACGTGAAGTCCATGCTTGTCAAGCTGGACGAGCTGGAGGCGGCAGCGCGACAAGTATCCCTGCAAGAGCTGATGTCGCAGGCCACCGAGGTGGACAAGCCGGAGGTGAAGCTACCCGACGCTCAAGGAAAAACACATCTGCTGTCGGCGCTCAAGGGAAAAGTGGCGCTGCTGGACTTTTGGGTTTCAACCAACCCGCTCTGCCTGATGGACAACCGCGAGCTGATGCCCTTGTACAAAAAATACCATGCAAAAGGCTTTGAGGTTTTTCAGGTGTCGCTGGATGACGACCTTGAGCAGTGGAAAAGCGCCGTTGAGGAGCACGCGCTACCGTGGATAAGCGTGCGCTGCCCCGCCGACGAAGGCTGCGTTGCCGCGCGCGACTACCGCATAGAAAATATTCCGGCAAACTTCCTCATCGACCGGCAGGGGCGGATTGCGGGTAAAAACCTGTACGGCGACGAGCTGGTAAAAAAGTTGAAGGAGATGATGGAGAGTTGAAAGCAGCCGCTTTGATAGACACGCATTGCCATATTTTTGACGAAGCGTTTGACGACGACCGCGACGAGGCGGTGAGGCGCGCGCAGGCAGCGGGCGTTGCGCTGCTGCTCATGCCCAACGTTGATAGCGGAACGTACGCCGGCATGATGCGTACGGCCGGCATGTTTCCGAAAATTTGTCTGCCTATGGTTGGCGTACATCCTACCTCAATCACCGGCGAGAACGTAGAGCGGGAGCTGGACTTTGTGCGCGGCGCGCTGGAAAAAAATCCCCCCAAAACATTTGTAGCTCTTGGCGAGATAGGCGTTGACTGCTACTGGAGCAAGGAGCACGTAGCGCAGCAGCTGGTTGCCTTTGAGCGGCAGCTGCTCTTGGCGGAGCAGCACAAGCTGCCGGTGGTGATTCATGCTCGCGATTCGCTTGGCGAAATTCTGGATGTGCTGCGCAGCGTAAAACCTAAGGTGAAAGGAGTGTTTCACGCTTTTTCGGGCTCCATAGAACTTTACCACGACATTAAAGAGCTGGGCGACTACAAGCTGGGTATAGGAGGCGTGGTGACTTTCAAAAACGCCAAGCTGCCCGACATAGTGCGGCAAGCGCCGCTGAGCGATTTGCTGCTTGAGACCGACGCGCCGTACCTTGCCCCAGCGCCCTTTCGCGGCAAGCGCAACGAAAGCGCCTACCTGCCGCTGGTAGCGCAAAAAATAGCCGAGATAAAAGGGGTGAGCGCAGAAGAAGTTGCAGAGGTAACGACCAATAACGCAATTCGGCTCTTTGATTTACAGATGTAAGCAAAAATTAATAGCCTATAAATTTTTATATGTAACAAAAAAATTTTACCTTTGCCCACCTTTTGCAACGTTAGCATGTTTTTTTTGCTAAAGCGCATAATGGAGAAATGGAGAGATGGCCGAGTGGTCGATGGCGCACGCCTGGAAAGTGTGTATACTCCAAAAGGGTATCATGGGTTCGAATCCCATTCTCTCCGCAGCGCAAAGCCGTAAGAGCAGCTTGCTTTTCCAAAAAAGGTACTGATATTTTGCTATGGGGAGAGATGCCAGAGCGGTCGAATGGGACGGTCTCGAAAACCGTTGTACTCGTAAGGGTACCGAGGGTTCGAATCCCTCTCTCTCCGCTGAAATCCAACAGTTTACAAAAGATAAAAGAGGACAAATCCCATAAAAAACGGATGTCCTGATCCCAAAAGTCGTAATCCTTACATCGCTTAAATTTTTTATGCACAAAGGCATAAAAACGAATTAATAACATGTAAATCATGAATATACATGTTATTTAACGCCCCTTTAGGGGATTTTAGAGCCCTACCCTTTCGATTTTTCCAAACATAACAGTCAATTACTATTTTGTCAAATACAGAAAGCGGCATATAACGGCACTGATTTTACTCCGTTCTCAAAGCCAAAATTCTTTTTGGATATACGGATGCCGTAGGCGCTTTTATATTTTGTCATAAAAATATTCATGCTTTTGGAGCGACCCCACACGCCTGCTTTTACTTCAACCGGAATAACATCTACTCCTTTTTGAATCACAAAATCAACCTCGGCTGTATTGTCGTTTTTCCAATAAAGTAGTGGAATCAAATTGGCGGAAAAAGCTTGCGCCACATAGTTTTCTGCAATGGCTCCCATGAATGGACTTTCTACCTCAAGAGGGGAGAGAATAGCTTGTGCACCCATCCCCGACTGCATGGTTAGCATACCGACATCTGACATATACAGCTTGAAATCGCTTAAATCTACATATACCTTTATTGGCAAAGCGCCTTGAGTCGTTTTTTGGCACTTGAGAACAACTCCGGCGTATTTGAGCCATTCAATTGACTCTCCGAAGATGGTAGAGCTACCGCCTTTTTGTACAACAGCATACTGAAACTTGTGATTTTCTTTTGCTAATTGAGCAGGAATAGCTTCATAGCAGGCACGTATTTTAATGCTGGTGGCAGGTGCTGCATATTTCACCATGTCGGCAATATATTCATTTAATATTCTGTTTTGAATATCGGCAACCGCCACAAAGCTATTGGTATTCATAAATTCCTTGACAGCGGCAGGCATCCCACCAACAATCAAGTATTGGTTATAAAAATCAGCTGCCATAGCGTGCACATCCAACGGCTCATTCGACTCGAAATGCTTACGAATCAACTCAGCAAAGTTTTCTCTGCCTAAAGCCCACAAAAATTCCTCAAAATCCATTGGAAACAAGGTCATTTCATCTACTTTTCCAACCGGAAATGAGTACTTATTCCGATTTATTGCTACGCCAAGCAAAGAGCCGGCAGCGACAATATGGTATTCGGGAGCCTGCTCGCAAAAATATTTCAGTGAAGTAAGAGCTCTTTCACTTGCTTGAATTTCATCCAAAATAACAAGAGTCTTACCCGGAATAATGCGTTGCGAATACGCCGATTCTAAATATTGGATAATTCCCGCTGGAGCAAGGTGGCTGTCGAATTTTTCTGCCAAAGCTTTATCGACTTCAAGGTTGACAATAATGTAGCTATCAAATTCTTGCTTGCCGAACTTTTGCAAAATATAGCTTTTCCCAACCTGACGTGCCCCATTGACAATAAGTGGCATCCTACTGGACTTGTTTTTCCAACTAACTAATGCGCTATATATCTTTCTTTTCATTTTCTT
>JAIRXY010000189.1 GCA_031268055.1 Prevotellaceae bacterium
TTTGCTGTCGTTACATAGGAAGTGCATACAGACGCTTTTTCGTGCGTTTGCCATGGCTTTTTATGCGGTCAGTAGTGATTTTTTTACATTTTTGTTTCCGTTGATTACAGCAAGGCGTAATCCTTCCATTCATCATTTACTTTATTTTCAAATATTTAGTGATTTTCCAGCCGCACCTGCTTCAAATGCATTTGCCCTGAGAATGAAGAGGTACCTCTTGCAAAATTGGCTGATTTGGATTACCTTTGAAGTCTGCATGTAGATGAAATTTTGAATTACTGAACTGTCGAAGTTAAACTCAAAAAGACGATGCTAAAACAACTCCTTTTTTTGCCGATTGCTCTGCTTTCGCTTGCCCCTGCTGCGCGCGCGCAGCAGTACGAAATTCACGTAAAAATCGAAGGGATGCGCGACTCCGATATTTACCTCGGCTACAGCTACGAGGATAAGCGCTACGTGGTAGACACTGCCCCGATGGACGGCAAAGGTAATGCCGTGTTCAAGAAAGGTAAAAGGCTGGAAAAAGGCGTGTACTTTGTGGTTACGCCCGGCCCGGATTACTTCGAGCTGCTAATAGCCGACAACCAAAAGTTTTCCGTAGCCACCAAGCGCGCTAACCTTTTTGACAACTTGGAGTTCAAAAATTCTCCCGAAAACCAGCAGTTCTACGGCTACCAAAAGTTTATGCGCGAGGAGCAGCTCCGGATAGACGCCCTCAAAGCGCTGCAAAAAAAGAACGAGGCGGGGAAAAAAGATTCGGTGGAAATCTACCGGAAGCAGGTGGAAGCAGCGGAGAACGGCATAGAGGCTTACATCAAAAACCTTGCGGCAAAAAACAAGGGCAACTTTCTGGGGTCGCTGCTCAACGCCCTGCGGCAACCGGAAGCGCCGGCATTTGATATTCCCGAAAGCGTTGTCAACAAAGATTCTGTTCGGCGGCTATACACCTACGAGTACCGCCGCGACCACTACTTCGACAACTTCGACTTTGCCGACGCCGGGCTTATCCGCACGCCGTTCTTCAAGTCGAATCTTGATTTTTTCTTCCAAAAAGTGATTTATCCCGCTCCCGATACCATCATCAAGTATGCCGACAGGCTCATTGAGCTTTCGCGCGCCAACAACGAAATGTTCCACTACATTACCGAGTACCTTTTTCAGTACTACCAAGCATCGGAGTACATGGGGCACGACGCCGTCGTGGTGCACCTTGCCGATAAGTACTACCTGTCGGGGCTGGCAACTTGGGCTTCCGACAAGTACAAATCGGAAATAAAAGAGCGCGTCAACAGGATGCGCCACAGCCTGCTGGGTAATATCGCTCCGGAGCTGCTGCTGCCAACGCACGAAAATACTTACGTATCGCTGCTCAAAACGCCCGCCGAGCTTACCGTTTTGTGCTTTTGGGAGCCTAACTGCGGGCACTGCAAAAAGGAACTTCCGCGGCTCTGGAGCCTCTACCAAAAGTTTCGCGACAAAGGGCTGGTGGTGTTCACCGTATATACCCAGTATAAGCGCCCCGACTGGGATGCCTACATTGCCGATCACCAGTACGACTGGATTTATGCATGGGACGGCGTTGAAGGAACCAAGGGCGGCAAGCCTGCGACATTCTCAACCGGCTCCGATTTCCGCACGCTGTACGATATTCGCAGCACGCCAACCGTCTTTCTGCTGGATAAAAACAAGCGAATTATCGCCAAGCGAATGGACGTTGAAACGCTCGAAAAAATTCTGAACGACAGGCTGTCAAGAAACCCATGACGCCCATAAACGGCCAACCGCAGAAAGCGGGAAATGTGCTCTACCCCCCGCGGCACAACACGAGCAAAAGGTAAATCATACTATGCGAAGAAAAGATAAAGAAATAGCAGACGTCAATGAGAAGGTGAAAATCATTGATGAAAATAAGGTTTGCAGGCTTGCGCTATCCGATAACGACCAGCCTTACATTATCCCTTTGAATTATGGGTACTCCTTTGAGAACGGCGCGCTAACGCTATACTTCCATAGCGCGCGCGAGGGTAAAAAGCTGGAGATTATAAAGAAGAATAATCGGGCATGCTTTGAAGTTGACTGTGACGGCGCTTTGGTTGAGGGCGATAAGCCATGCAACCATAGCTACGTATTTAAGAGCATTATCGGTACGGGCAGGATAATGCTGGTGAGCACGGTTGCCGAAAAGCGAGATGGCTTGGATAAGCTGGTGAGGCATCAGACCGGAAAAAACGAGGTGCACAGCTTTGATGAAAAAATGGTGGAGCAGGTGATTGTATATAAGATGATTGTGGAGGAATTTACGGGAAAAGGCAGGGAGCTGCCCGTGCCCCGCAGCTGACCAACATTAATCCTCGGTTTTTGCAGCGCTACTTTTACTCAGCTACGTCGAATGTATTGGCAGAAATAGCTTATGGAAACAAAATTTTACGAAAATGGCATTGTAGAAATAGTCGATAGCAGCATTCTTGTAAAAGAGACAGGTGATATTTTTGACATTTTTAACCTGCTTTTTGCAGATAACCGCTCTACGGTAATACTCAGGAAAGAGAATATTGCGGAGGACTTTTTTGACTTATCCACAGGAGTTGCCGGAGAGATACTGCAAAAATGCTCAACCTATCACGTGAGGATGGCTATTATTGGAGATTATTCAAGCGTGAAGAGCAAGGCGTTAAGGGACTTCATTTATGAAAGCAATAAGGCCAAAAAAATAGTATTTGTGGATAAGGTTGAGGAGGCATTAAGGATATTCACCGAGTAGAATGTGTGAATGGTCGAACTGCAAGTCAATTTTTAGCGCCTAAGAATTGAGTAATAGATTTTTGGAGACACAAATATTCAATTGTCGCAAAGCTCTCCTAATTTTGGGTATCGCTTGCCAAAGTCAGGAGATTCACTCTATTTTCTGCTTGCAACGCCCAAGATGGCATCGCAAAATTTGGAATTTGCCGTATTACAACATGTTACAAATCAAAGAAAATTAAGCTGCCAAAGTCAGGAGTTGAGAATTTTGACTTAATTCTCAATGTAATAATGCAGCTCCCCGTTCGTCGTAACTTTCAGGTTACACCGAACGGGGAGCTGCATTTAAAATTCGAAGCGGTGTAGAGTAATTCGCGAATTTTGTGTAAATTTGCCTCCATTATGCTTTATGGAGGCTGTTAGCAGCGCCACAAAATACAGAATATACCAATGCAGAATATCATTCAGCTTTTACCCGATAGCGTAGCCAACCAAATCGCCGCCGGCGAGGTGGTGCAGCGGCCGGCGTCGGTGGTGAAGGAGCTGGTCGAAAACGCAATAGACGCCGGAGCTACCTCCGTGAGCATCATCGTAAAGGGTGCAGGGCGAACGCTGGTGCAGGTGGTGGATAACGGCTGCGGCATGAGCGAGGTGGACGCTCGCCTTGCCTTTGAGCGCCACGCAACCTCCAAAATTCGCGAAGCGTCTGACTTGTTCGCCTTGCACAGCTTTGGCTTTCGCGGCGAAGCGCTGGCGTCGATTGTGTCCGTTGCCGAGGTGGAGGTAAAAACGCGCACCCCCAACGACGATGCCGGAACGCGCTTGGTGATAAGCGGGTCGGAGGTGCAGCTACAAGAGCCGGTGAGCAGCCCCGTGGGAACGTCCATCGCCGTAAAAAACTTATTCTACAACATCCCCGTCCGCCGTAAATTCCTGAAAACCGACAACACCGAAGTGCGGCACATCGAAACCGAGCTGAAGCGGGTTGCGCTGTGCCACCCCGAGGTAACGTTTGTGCTGTGGAAGGACGGCAGCAAGGAGTTTGAGCTGCCCGCGGCCTCGCTCAAGCAGCGCATTACCACCCTGTTTGCCGGCGCAAAGAGCGTGAAGGGGCTGGTTGACGTTGGCACAAAAACGCAGGTTGTAAGCCTGCATGGTTTTGTAGCCGCGCCGGAAAACGCAACTAAGGAGCAGGACAAGCAGTACCTGTTCGTCAACGGGCGATACTTCCAGAGCAGCTACTTTCGCAGCGCCGTGCTTCGCGCGTACGAGCAGCTGCTGCCGCAGGGCGTTTACCCCTCGTACTTCATCTACCTTGAGGTTGACCCCGCCGGAATAGACGTAAACATTCACCCCACCAAAACCGAAATCAAGTTCGAGAACGAGCAGGTAATATGGCAAATACTCCACGCCGCCGTGCGCGAATCGGTAGGCAAGTATGCGCTGGCGCCCACCATCAACTTTGAGAATGGGGGGCTTATTAATATCCCCCTGCTACGCCCCAATACGGTGGTGAGCGCTCCGCAGGTAGCCGTTGACCCCACCTACAACCCGTTCAGGGAGCAGAGCAAAAAAGCGCAAGGCCCGCGCGATTGGCAAAAAATGTACGATGGCTTAGCCGCAGACCACCCGTTCTTTCACGGTGAGCAAGGCGATGGCAGCGTGATTGTCGAATCCCAAATAAATAGCGATGCGGAGGAAGCGCTGGCAGCGCCAAAAGCGCCGGCATCGCCGCCCCCCGCCGCCTTGCCGGGCAGGATTTTTCAGCTCAAGGCAAAGTATATCTTCACGCCGGTTAAGTCCGGCCTCATGGTGGTAGATCAGGCGCGCGCGCACAGAAGGGTGCTGTACGAAGAGCTGCTGGAAAATATTGACGGCGCGCAGCCGGCGCAGCAGCAGATGTTTCCGCAGGCGGCGCCGCTTGCGCCCTCGGACTACGACTTGCTGCTGAGCGTCTCGGAAGACTTGCTGCGCATGGGCTTGGAGGTGCGCGACTTTGGCAACCACACGGTGGTGGTGCAGGCCATACCCACCGTGGCGCAGGGCAAAGACCCCAAGGAGCTGCTGGAGGAGCTGCTGATAATGCTCAAGAGCGGCGAAAAATCGCTGCAAGAAAACCATCGCCACGTGCTGGCATCGTCTATGGCGGCAAGCATGGCCATTGGAGCGGGCAAGGCGCTGAGCGAAGAAGAAATGCACAACTTGGTAGCGCGCTTGCTGTCGTGCTCCTCGCCTGACGTTAGCCCCGACGGAAAGCCCGCTATGGTTGTTATCAGCATAGAGGAGTTTGACAAGAGATTCCTGAAATCATAATTTGAACGTTGAAAATTAAAAGCGAAGCGAAATGCGAAATCTTTCACCTGTTGTAAAAAATCTGATTATCATCAACGCCGTGCTGCTGCTGCTCACAACGCTGCTGGAGCGCGCAGGCTTTGACTTGGTGCGCTACTTGGGCTTGTACTACCCCGGCTCCCAATTTTTCATGCCGCACCAGCTGGTTACGCACATGTTCATGCACGGCGGGCTGATGCACCTGTTCTTCAACATGTATGCGCTGTGGATATTTGGCAGCGCGCTCGAGCAGGTATGGGGCGGCAAGCGATTTTTGTTTTACTACTTTGTAACGGGGGTAGGCGC
>JAIRXY010000258.1 GCA_031268055.1 Prevotellaceae bacterium
GTAATGTTATTGCTTGGAAGCTGCGGGTCGTTGGTCTCTATGGTGATTATACCCAAGTGTTCGCCTGAGGACAGGCCGCTCGGATCGCAGACCAACTCCATTGTTTCATATTCATTTGAATCCAAATCACCTTGAACTTTCGACACAGTAAGCCATGCAGGAAATTGTTTCACTCTCCACGTTAGCGCGCTTTCACCGTTATTAGAGAACGTTAATGATGCTGTTGGGGTGAAAGAGTAAATGGCAACTTCAGGATAGTAACAAGAAAAAATAGGAGGCCCTACGCTGTAAGCAACGCTAATCACGATGTTGCCTCCGGCATTATTCGCAATAACAATTTTCCCCGCTGTCTTTTCTTTAAGAGGAGGATGCGCGTAGCTGAGCGAAACAGAAATGGAGCGGCTTTCACCCAAAGACAAAACACCGGAGGTTACATCCACAGTAAGCCACTCCGGACATTCTTCAACAGCCCATATCAATATTCCATCACCTCCGTTAGCTATACTCAGGCTGTGCATGCTGTTATGGCTATCAAATTGCAATTCGCTTGGATGAGGGGTAAGCTGGGCTATGGGAAAACCTTCGCTGACGTAGCACGCCGGAATAGCGTATTTGCCCTTGCCTTTAATATCCAGAATCAGCGAAAAGACGTAAATCCCAACTTGGGAAAAAGCGCTGTTTTCGCTTGCATAGCAGCTTATGGAGGCAACGCCGTTGGTAAACCGGCCTGTTGACGACACGATGTTCAGCCATTCGGGAGCGTACTCTATGGAAAATTCGGCGTCTCCGGCAGCCGGATAGCGAACGGAATGTGTCCTTGTTCCCTCCTTGGGGGAAACATAAATGGTGGGGTCGGAGTCGCTGAGGAGCAATCCGGCAACATTCTCTGCCAGAAAATCATCGCTGCACGAAGAAAGCGCAAAAAAAGCAAAACCGGCAAAAATACCCCTGAGGCGCAGCGCCAGTATTTTTGTTTTCATCTCTAATATTGTTATTTTTCTGTTATTTATACCCCATCAAAAATGAAATCGCACGCCTATATGGTAGTCAACCTGCGAAACATTTTCTCGATTTTCCTTATCCAGGTCAATCGTTTTAGTTTCAGCATAGGTCGAAATAGTCAGCGTTGAGAACATTGCGGTAAATACGCTTGCTCCTGCGCCAACCGACAGCCACGGCACGGGGTAATACTCCAAAGACGCTCCCACGCTTCCGCCAAGGGTACTTCCCGTGGCCAAGACGCTGGCTGAAACGAAGCTATAGTCGTTGAGCCTTGCTTCATCCCTATAGTGGACAAAACCAAGCGAAACCTCCTCCTTGAACCTGAACTTGCACCGGCGACCAATCCACTGCTGCGAAGTGAAAGAAGGGGCTACATAGTTGACGTACATCCTTTCGGTCATATCCCAATCGGAAAAATACATCACGGATGGCCTTTCTATCAGGTTCAAATCGTAGAAAGGTATCGGATTTTGGTTGAGCTTCATCACAGCATGGATATGCGCCGAGGATGAAAAAAACAAGTATCGCACGCCTAACCCTATGTAGTCGTTAAGCATGTAGTACACCTCACCGCTCAGGTGTACGCCGCGCTTCAAGTCCTTGTAGTAGCTGCGGACTTGGTTGTAAGGTAGTCCAAGCCCCTGCAACGTTTGCTCGGCCGGTAGGGTTGAGGCCAAAAGATATGCACCGCCAAATTGCACACCCACCTGGCAGCGCTTGGCATACGCCAGCTTATCCGATGAACGCTCATGTGAATCCGGCCTGCGAGCGTAGTTATACTCTGAGACCTGAGCTATTGGGATAAATTTACCTGCCACATGCTGCCCATCGGCTTGCTCGTAATTTATATGCGTGGACGATATGGACAAAATTTTACATACAATGGTATCATTTTGGATGGTAATAATCCTGTCTTGCCCATTCAGGATGTTAACCGCAAAAGCCAAAACAACGCTCAATATTACTTTCACCACATTCATAGTTAGCCTGCTTAATAATGACGCATTATAATAATAGATGCTCAAATTGCTTTATCACGCAAAATTAAGAGAAGTAAAGCGCAAATGTATAACATTTTTCTGATATTATACGCTTTAATTTCAAAAAAAAAGCCAAGCAGTGACAAATATTCCCAAAAATGGGCAAAATTGACTTGCCACAAGCTAAGCAGCAAAAAGGCATCCCGCAGCATTTCGCTCAGCGCGGTAAAAAAAGTTATCATTTTTTTTTGCAATTCAAAAATAAGAGCTATCTTTGCAGCCCCTAAAAGTGGGGGCATTACGCATTGCAAAAAATGCGGCTATCTTAATTTGTAAATACTTAGTATATTTGATAGGCTGACTATGGATACTTTGAGCTACAAAACCGTATCGCAGAACTCTGCAACGGTGCAAAAAAATTGGGTGCTGGTGGACGCTACCAACGAGGTGGTGGGACGCTTGGCGGCAACAGTAGCCTACGTGCTACGCGGCAAAAACAAGCCCGGCTTCACGCCGCACGTAGACTGCGGCGATAACGTAATCGTTATCAACGCCGAAAAAATTCGCTTCACCGGCGATAAAATGACCGACAAGCAGTATGTGCGCCACACCGGATACCCGGGTGGGCAACGCTTTACTACGCCTGCCGCGCTGCTTAGAAAAAAACCGTACGCAGTGGTAGAAAAAGCGGTAAAGGGTATGCTCCCTAAAAATCGGCTGGGCGCTGAGCTCTTTCGTAACCTCCACGTGTACGAAGGGCCAAGCCACCCGCATGAAGCACAAAAGCCCACATTAATCAAAATAAGTGAAATCAGGTAAACAATTCACACACTAATGGCAGCAACAGTTATAAACGCTATCGGAAGAAGAAAATCCGCAATTGCCCGCGCATACATGAGCGTAGGTAGCGGTAAAATTACCATCAACAACCGCGAGCTGACCGACTACTTTCCGTCGGGAATTTTGCAGTACGTGGTTACGCAACCTTTGACGCTCACCGGCAACGAAGGCAAATACGATATTAAGGTAAACCTCGACGGAGGCGGCGTAACAGGGCAGGCAGGAGCGCTCAGCTTAGCCATTGCCCGCGCCCTGTGCGAGGTAGACAAGGAGGCTTTTCGTCCGGCGCTGAAGTCAAGCGGACTGCTCACCCGCGACTCCCGCAAGGTGGAGCGCAAAAAACCCGGACAACCCGGCGCACGCAAGCGCTTCCAGTTCAGCAAGCGTTAGCAGCGAGCTTCTTTATGCTCTTATTTTTGTTGCTAAAAAAATAAGTAAAGCGCGGCTCAAATTTCAAACAGGGCAGACCGGCCTACTAAATGGTAATGCATTTGTGGCTGCTGCTGCGCTGCTGTTCGACCGCGATAAAACCTGCGAGACCAAAGCGATGCTTTGCTACTCGACAGGTTGACGAATGAGGTTTAAAAACAAATTTTACTTTTAAACATAAACAAAAACAAATGCCACGTACAAATTTTGAACAGCTTCTCGAAGCAGGCGTCCACTTTGGACACCTAAAGCGCAAGTGGAATCCGAGAATGGCTCCGTACATTTTTATGGAGAAAAACGGTATTCACATCATAGACTTGCACAAAACCATTGTAAAGATTGATGAGGCTGCTGCGGCGCTCAAGCAAATAGCAAAGTCAGGCCGCAAGGTGCTCTTTGTTGCCACCAAAAAGCAAGCCAAAGATATTGTTGCCGAAAACGTAGCCAAAATCGGCATGCCCTACGTCACCGAGCGCTGGCCGGGTGGAATGCTTACCAACTTCCCCACCATTCGCAAATCGGTGAAAAAAATGGCGCAAATTGATAGGATGAGCACCGACGGAACGTTTAACAACGTCTCGAAGCGCGAGCGCCTGCAAATTGCGCGCCAGCGGGCAAAGCTTGAGAAAAACTTAGGCAGCATTGCCGACCTGTCGCGCCTCCCTGCCGCCATTTTTGTAGTAGATATTCAGAAAGAAGCAAACGCCGTGCGCGAGGCAAACCGCCTGAATATTCCGGTAATTGCTATGGTAGATACCTGCTGCAACCCTACCTCCATCGACTTTGTTATCCCCGCCAACGACGACGCAACCAAATCCATCGCCCACATCATTGAGGTTGTGTGCGCCGCCATTCAGGAAGGGCTGGAAGAGCGCAAGCTGGAAAAGGAGAAGGAGGCAAAGGATACCTCCAAGCCGGAGGGCGAAGAAGGCCATGAAAAAAATACAAGGCTGAGGGCGCGTAAACCTAAAGCCGAAAAGCCGGCAGCAGAGTAAAGGTGATCATTCTTACTTAAAAAAACGGAGGAAAAACAATTATGGAAATTAAAGCATCGGATGTTGCAAAGCTGCGCCAAATGACGGGCAGCGGAATGATGGACTGCAAAAATGCTCTGGTGGAGGCCAACGGGGATTTTGACCGCGCGCAGGAAATAATACGCGAAAAAGGAAAGCTGGTTGCCAGCAAGCGCGCCGACCGTGAAACGAGAGAGGGCGCTGCAATTGCAAAAATCTCGGCTGACGCAACAAAAGGCATTCTGGTATGCCTTGGCTGCGAAACCGATTTTGTCTCAAAAACGGAGGAATTTAAGGCCTTGTCCCAAAAGATTGCCGAAGTCGCGCTGGCCAACCTGCCCGCCGATACCGAGGCGCTGCTCAACCTCAAGATAGACGAGCTCACCATCGCCGAGCTGATTTCTCAGCAGACGGGAAAAACCGGCGAAAAGCATCAGGTGGCCTACTACGACAAGCTGGAGGGCGCGCTGCTGACCTGCTACAACCACATGAACGGCAAGGTCTCGTCGCTGGTGGCGTTCAACAAGGCGCTGCCGGCAGAATCGGCCAAGTACATCGCCATGCAGACGGCCGCCATGAGCCCTGTTTCGGTGAGCAAAAACGACTGCCCGCAGGAAGTTCAGGAAAG
>JAIRXY010000161.1 GCA_031268055.1 Prevotellaceae bacterium
AGGCGCTGCTGCCTGTCAAACTCCTCATCAGGAAGGGCGTAGATAATGTCGAAGCCGCTGCTCCAGAGCAGCACAAGCGCCGCCAGCAGTAGGGGAGGAGCGGCGAATGTTCCGCTAACGGCAATGTACGCGCCAACGGGAGCAATGGACAGCCCTAACCCAAGAACAAAGTGGCACCACGCCGTGAAGCGCTTGGTATAGCTGTACCCCAGCACCAGCGCGAGCGCCACCGGCGACAGCGCGAAGCAAAGCCGGTTGATGAAAAAGGTGGTTGCCATGAACAGCAGCGCGTTGACAAGGCAGAACAGCAGCGCGTGCTTAGGCCGCACAACGCCGCGCGGGATTTCGCGCAGCGCCGTGCGCGGATTGGCGGCGTCAAGCAGCCTGTCGGCGTAGCGGTTGAAGCTCATTGCGGCGTTGCGCGCAAAAAACATGCACAGCACAACCGGCAGCAGCAGCTCCCACCATCGGAATGTTTCCGCCTGCCGCTGCGCCAAAAAATAGCCGATAAAGGCAAAGGGCATGGCAAAAACAGTATGGCTAATCTTGACGAGCGAGGCAAAATTTTTTACGTTGACCATTCGATTTCAAAGTTCAGATTTCGGAATTAAGCATCAGCCCCTCTCACCTGCGCGCCAAGCTCTTTTTCAAATGCCTTTGCAAGGTTACCCATGATGCGCTCTATGTCCGGCTCTGTAAGCGTTCGCTCGCTGTCCTGTAACGTGAACGTTAGCGCGTACGATTTTTTCCCGTTGGGCAGCTTGTCTCCTTCGTACACGTCGAACAGCCCAACGCTTTGCAGCAGCTTTTTTTCGGCCTTGTGCGCCGCCTCGCGCAGCTGTGCAAAGGTTATGCTTTTGTCCAAAAGTAGCGCCAAATCGCGGGTTACTTCGGGGTACTTGGGCAGCTCGGCGTAGGCAATTTTTTGCCGCGCGGCAAAGCCAAGCAAAATCTGCCAGCGTATTTCGGCAAAGTAAACATCTTGCTTAATATCGAACATGGCGCGCAGCTTTTTGCTCACGGTACCCATCGACAGAAAATTTTTGCCGGCCAGCTTGTAGGCGGCTCCGTCGCTAAAGATATCGGTGGGCAGCGCTGCGCTTTGCAGCGCGTGCAGGTTGACGCCAAAGCGCTGGAGCAGCAGCTCAACATGCCTTTTGAGCACAAAAAAGTTGCTTGGGGTTTGGCTTTCGTTCCAGCTCTTTTTGTGCAGCATGCCCGTTACAAAGAGGCACAGGCGAGGCTCTTCGCCAAAGCGCTCGGTTACGCTTCCGGCTGGCGCTTGCTTGTAGTATACGTTGCCAAATTCGTACAGCTTCAAATCGCTTTGGCGGCGGTTGATGTTGTAGGCAATGGCTTCCAGCCCTCCAAAGAGCAAGGTTTGCCGCATAGCGTTCAGCTCTACGCTGTTGGGATTTTGCAGGAGCGCCAGCTTATCCGGCGGGTACGAGTGTAGCCCGTCGTACCGCTTGGCGTTGGTGAGCGACAGGCACATTATTTCGTTAAACCCTTGGCCGGACAGGAGGCTGGCAGCCGTATTTACCATCAGCTCGTTGTCGGGCTTGGAGGTGTGGTTGAGCGAAGCGTGCACGTGCTGCGGAATTTCGACGTTGTTGTAATCGTAAATGCGCAAAATTTCCTCCACCACATCGCAAGGACGGGTAACGTCAACGCGGTAGGTGGGCACGCTGACGGTAATGCTGTCGCCATCTTTGCGCGTAATCTCAAATTCCAGCGCGATGAGAATTTTTTCGATAAGGCTGCTGTCGATAGCCTTTCCTATGCTTGTGCAGATGTAGCCAAAGGTTAGCGCTACGCTTTTCTTTTCAACCTCGCGCGGATACTTGTCCACCACCTCCGACGAGATGCTTCCGCCGCCCACCTCCTTGATGAGCATGGCGGCGCGCTTGAGCGCCGTTACCGTAATGCTGGGGTCGGCGCCCCGCTCGTAGCGAAACGAAGCGTCGGTGCTAAGCGCGTGCCGCTTGGCCGTTTTGCGCACCCATACGGGGTTAAAGCAGGCGCTTTCGAGAAAAATATTTTTTGTTTCGCCGGTAACGCCGGATTCCGTTCCGCCAAAAACGCCGGCAATGCACATGGGTTTTTCGGCGCTGCATATCATCAAATCTTGCTCCGAAAGCTTACGCTCAACCTCGTCCAGCGTTTTAAAGGTGGCGCCTTCCGGGCATGTTTTTACCACAACGGTTTTTCCTTCAATTTTGTCGGCGTCAAAAGCGTGCAGCGGTTGCCCCAGCTCGTGCAGCACGTAGTTGGTTACGTCCACCACGTTGTTGATGGGGCGCAGCCCAACGGCGTTGAGACGTTTTTGCAGCCATTCTGGTGAATCCCGCACCGTTATTCCCGATATGGTGAGGCCGCTGTAGCGCAGGCACGCCTCCTCGTTTTCCACCCTTACGCTGTAGGTGTTCGACGTGCTGTCTACCTTAAAGTTTTCTACCGATGGGTAGGAGAATCGCCTCAATTTTTCGGGGTAGTGCACCGTCAGGTAGGCGGCCAAGTCGCGCGCCACCCCCACGTGCGAAGCCGCGTCGATGCGGTTTGGCGTAAGCCCGATTTCAAAGATTGTCTCGCTTTTCAGCTCAAGAAAATCGGCCAGCGGTTGCCCCACCTTAGCGGTTGGGTCAAGCGTCATGATGCCCTCGTGCGAAGTCCCAATGCCCAGCTCGTCTTCGGCGCAAATCATGCCGCAGCTCTCCACGCCGCGCAGCTTCGATTTTTTTATTTTCACCTCGCTGCCGTCGGCAAAAAACAGGGTTGCGCCGATGGTTGCCACCGGTACTTTTTGCCCCGCAGCCACGTTGGGCGCGCCGCACACAACTTGCAGCGGCTGCTCGCCGCCAACGTCCACCGTGGTTACATGCAGCTTATCGGCGTCGGGATGCTGCCCGCAGGTGAGCACGTGCCCCACCACTACACCGCGCAGGCCGCCTTTCACGGTCTCCACCACTTCTACGCTTTCCACCTCAAGCCCAATGGAGGTCAAAATCTTGCTTACTTCCTCTACGCTCACATCGGCGCAGATGTAATCCTTTAGCCAGCTGTAGGATATTGTCATTGATTGTATAAATTTAGCGGTTACTTATTTTACCATTCTACGTTATATTAGAATATCATCCTTGATTGCTCACCCTAAAATTCGGTTACAAAAATACATTTTTTTTTCTAATCGCTAATTTTGCTACCTTTGCATACTTTTATGTAATAAAATATCCATGCAAAAACCACTGATTCTTATAACTAACGACGATGGCATACGCGCCAAAGGCCTGCG
>JAIRXY010000042.1 GCA_031268055.1 Prevotellaceae bacterium
TAGTAGTTGCCCAAGTGCAGATTTCCGGTGGAGCGGATGCCGCTAAGAACTGTTTCCATTTAAATTTTGAGCTGTTGAGTTTAAGTTTTTGCGGAGCAAACTTACATGAAAATTGCGAATCCTACAAGCGCGCAGCGATTTTTTTTAAATTCCCGTGACCAAAATCCGAGCAAAAGCTGCGCTCAACTTTCTATCTGCTTGGCTACCTCCAGTAGCGGTAGTAAAAAAACATGAGCACGCCGTATATCTCCAAACGGCCAACGAGCATGGCAATGGTGCACACAACTTTGGCAAAGGGTGAAAACCCGCTGTAACTCCCCAGCGAATATACCTCGCCATACCCCGGCCCAACGTTGCTTAGGGAGGCTATGGCGGCAGAAATGCCCGTTGTCAAATCCAAGCCTGTGAGCAGCAGCAGCAGCGCAACAATCAGCGCAATCAGCATGTAGAGCGATATGAACAGGGAGGCCGACGATACCACATTTTCGTCCATCGAAATACCTCTGAGGCGCACGGAGACAATAGCGTTAGGGTGCAGCAATTTGCGGATGTGCGCCACAAACGCCTTGTAAAATATGAGCACCCTGTCGGCCTTGATGCCGCCCGATGTAGAGCCTGCGCAGCCGCACTGTAGCATGAAGAAAAAGGAGAGCATAACGGCAAAAGGCGGCCACGCGGCGTTGCTGCCAACGGCAAATCCGGTGGTGCTGGCTATGGAGGTCATCTGAAACGCCGCCTCGCGAAAAGCCCGAAGCCACGAGGTGTGCTGTCCGGAGCTTATCAGGCTTACGGTGACAAGCAATATCCCTATCGCCAGCGACCCGATAAAGTAGCGCACTACCGGAGAGGTTAGCAGCGGGGTAAACTTCTTTACGATGGCCACGTACAGCAGCCCAAAGTTGATGCTCGAAATAACCATAAACAGCATGAGGATACCCTCAATCAGCGGGCTGTTGTAGTACATAATGCTGGCGTTTCTGGTGCTGAATCCTCCGGTGGCAACGGTAGAAAAAGCATGGTTTACGGCGTCAAATAAGCTCATTCCTGCTATCCACAGCAGCGCGGCAAGCGTTACCGTCAGCCCTACATACACGCTGAGTATAATGCGCACAATCTTTTGCGTGCTGTAGTTGGCCTCCTCATGCTTTACCGAAACTTGCGTGCGCGAAAGGCGCATCTTGGCGCTGCCTACGGAGGGTAGCACAAGCAGCGTGAACGCTACAACGCCAACGCCGCCAATCCAGTGCGTGGCCGAACGCCAGAAGAGCAGGCCGTGGGGCAGCGCCTCTATGTTTGTGAGTATGCTGGCGCCCGTGGTGGTGTAGCCCGATACGCTCTCAAACCATGCGTTGGAAACCGAAAAGCCGCATCCGTACAGGATGTAGGGTAGCATACCAAACAAGCAGCTGGCGCACCACCCAAGCACAACTATCAGGTAGCCCTCGCGCGTGCTGATTTCAATCTCGGCGGGAACAAATATGAAAGGAAAAATTCCGACCATGAACGTAGTAACGGCCGACAGCAAAAGCGGTATGAAGGCGGCATCGCGGTAAATGAAGGAGACCGCAGCCGACAGGCACATGAAAATGGCGTTGAGCAGAAGCGCAAGGCCAACGTATCGGGCAACAACAGGTGGTCTCATTGCTATGCACCCTCCGCCTTGCCCGTCTTTTTGACCTGCGCCGCCAGCGCGGTGATAGCCTCGCTGAGCGCGCCTACCTCATCGCTCGACTCCACGCTGACCCTGAAAGGCGATTTGTACTCCACCGTATTCTCTACGGCGCGCGTTATTTTTATCAGCGGGTTGGCAAAGTAGCGCATGATGAAGTAGTTGAACATCACAATGAGCGCCACCCCTGCAAATACAGCAATAATGCAGGGCATGACCGCACGGTAGCGGTGTTGCTCTATAGCCGCCACATCCTTGTGCAGCTCCTGCCGGTTGAGCGCAGCTACGCTGTTCAGCTCTTGTATCAGCAGGTGCGACGTTGGCATGAAGCTGGTGAGGTAGGCGCTCCTGCGCTCCACCTCATCCTCCATTGAGAGTATGCTGCGTATTTCGGCGTGCAGCGCCTTGAATAAGCCTTTGATGGGCGCTGCCACCTCTGCTCCTTCCGGCACGTATGGTTGCAGCTCGTCGGGGCGCTCCAGCAGCTTTGCCGCCAGCGAGTCGGACGACATTAGCATTGTTACCGACGCATTGCCGCTGTCAAAAATAAACTCCTGCATGGCGTAGCCAACATGCAGCACCATGTTCAGCTGCTCCTGCGAAGCGGTAAGGTTGCTCACATCTCTGGTAATCATCCCCGACACGGAGGTGCGCGTACGCACAAGCTCGTATATGGAGATAACGCCTGATGCCGTAAGCAGCAGCATAAGCGCCATAAAGCCAAGGGTTATTTTTCCCTTAATACCTAACTTTTTCATTGTTACAACCGTCAGTAGCTCCTATCTGCTCCAAATCCCCTCCTGCAACGTTGTTGCTTACGACAAGGTAACCGCTACGTTATCTTTGTCCTCGTTCATGGCTATGGCTATTTTTCGCTTATCTTCGCTGCTGCTGCTACTATTGCCGCCGTTGCTGATAATAGCTTCCGAGATGCTATCTTCGAGGTAGCGCTGAATGGCGCGCTTGAGCGGACGTGCGCCAAATTCTATATCGTAGCCTTTTTCGGCAATAAAATCTTTGGCTTCCTGCGCAATGTCGATGGTGCAATTCATTTTTCCGAGCCTGTCGACCAAATCTTGCAGCTCAATATCAATAATTTTGCAAATATTCTCCTTGCTTAGCGTGTTGAAGGTGATCACCTCGTCCACGCGGTTGATGAACTCCGGCGTGAAGGTACGCTTGAGAGCCTTTTGGATGATGCTCTTGGCCTTTTCGTTAATATCGGTCACGTTCTGCTCCGTTGCAAAGCCAATGCCCTTGCCAAAATCTTTCACCTCGCGCGACCCGATGTTGGAGGTGATGATGATGATGGTGTTCTTGAAGTCAACCTTACGTCCGAGGCTATCGGTGAGGTGTCCCTCGTCGAGCACCTGTAGCAGCAGGTTGAAGACGTCGGGGTGCGCTTTTTCTATTTCGTCCAGCAGCACTACCGAGTAGGGTTTTCTGCGCACCTTTTCGGTCAGCAATCCGCCCTCCTCGTAGCCCACGTATCCGGGAGGCGCTCCTACCAGCCTGCTCACCGAGAACTTCTCCATGTACTCGCTCATGTCGATGCGGATAAGGTTGTCGGTTGTGTCAAAGAGGTATTTTGCCAGCACCTTTGCCAGCAAGGTTTTTCCCACGCCTGTGGGACCCAAGAAGATGAAAGAGCCTATTGGCTTGTTGGGGTCTTTGAGGCCTATTCTGTTTCGCTGGATGGCTTTCACTACTTTTTCCACCGCTTCGTCTTGCCCAATCACGCTTCCTTTTATGGCCTCCCCCATTTTGAGGAGCTTTACGCCCTCGGCTTGCGCCACGCGCTGCACCGGCACGTTGGTCATCATGGCCACCACCTCGGCCACCTTATCTTCGTCCACCACCTCGCGATTTTCCGTAAGGTTGCTCTGCCATCTGCTCTGCGCGGCCTCCAGCTGCTCCTGTAGCTGGCGCTCCTCGTCGCGGTGGGCAGCCGCAAGCTCAAAGTCTTGGCTATCGACGGCAATTTTTTTGTCCTTGCCAACAACCTCCAGCCTTTTCTCCAGCTCCGTAATTTCATTCGGCACAGAGATGTTGGAGAGGTGTACGCGCGCGCCAGATTCGTCCAAAGCGTCCACGGCTTTGTCCGGCAGGTAGCGCTCCGAAACGTAGCGCTGGGTGAGCAAAACGCAGGCGTGAATAGCTTCGGGCGTGTAGGTCACGTTGTGGTGGTCTTCGTAGCGCTCCTTTATGTTGTTCAGTATTTCAATAGTTTCGTCTACGGTGGTAGGCTCCACCATGATGCGCTGAAAGCGACGCTCCAGCGCGCCATCTCTTTCGATGTACTCGCGATATTCGTTGAGGGTAGTTGCTCCCACGCACTGTATCTCGCCGCGCGCCAGCGCAGGCTTCAGCATGTTGGCAGCGTCGAGCGCGCCGGAAGCGCCTCCGGCGCCAATGAGCGTATGAATTTCGTCGATGAACAGGATGATGTGCGAATTTTTTTGCAGCTCGTTCAGAATCGCCTTCATCCGCTCCTCAAACTGTCCGCGGTATTTAGTTCCGGCCACCACAGCGCCCACGTCCAGCGTCATTACGCGCTTTCCGAAGAGCACGCGCGAAACCTGCTTGCGGGCTATGCGCAGCGCCAGACCTTCTACTATGGCGCTTTTTCCCACGCCGGGTTCGCCGATAAGTATAGGGTTGTTTTTTTTGCGGCGGCTAAGAATTTGTGCCAATCTGTCAATTTCTTTTTCGCGCCCCACCACGGGGTCGAGCAGATTCTTCTCGGCAGCCTTGGTCAAATCCGTGCCGTAGCTGTCGAGCGCGGGAGTATCCGACGTTACTTTGCCGCCCATCCGCTGCTGATGCTGCGGCGAGGCGCGGTGAGCTGGCGCAAAGGGCGTATTGGCGTACCTCAAATCGTCGCCGTCATCGTCAGCGTCGTCATCATCATCATCATCATCGCTGTCCTCTATGCTTCTGTCGTAAAATTTATCATCATCCTTGCCCGTAAGAGCGCTAACCACCTTGCGGTAATCAACGTTTTGTTTTTGCAGGAGTTGGGTTACAATGCTTGATTCGTCTTTGAGAATAGCCAGCAGCAGGTGAATCGGGTCAACATCTTTGGTTTTCAGCGAAATTGCCTCAAGGTGCTGCATTTTCAGCACGCGCTCCACCGACTTGAAAAACACCAGCTTGTCGATATCCTTTATGCTCAGGTCGTCGTGGCCTCGCGTTTTTTCCTCAATGGTATTCTTCAAGCGCTTAAGGTCTACTCCAAGCGAAGATAGCACGTCTAAGGCCGAGTTGTTGCCGTCGCGCAGAATACCAAGCATGAGGTGCTCTGTGCCAATAATATGGTTTCCCAGCCGCAAAGCCTCCTCCTTACTAAAGTTGATTACATCGTTCAACTTTTTTGTAGAATTTGTATTCATCTATGAATTATGTAGTTAAAATAGCCAGCAGTAAAAAATTAGGTTTTGAGCAGGAGCAGCACCGGCTTCGTGCTGCTTCGGGTTAGTACTTCAAAATTCGTGCCTGTGCCAACTTGTCAGGTTGATTGCAAAAAGATAGGTAAAGGTATTCAACTTTTAGGTATGAAATTGCTATTGTCCAATAAAAGTTATGGATTTCAATCAACAACGACATTTAGTATTAGGACCTCCTTTTCAAGGCGGCTAACTCGGCAGCAAGGGCTTCTTTTTCAGCGCGTTCTTTGGCAATAACCGCATCTTTTTCGGCAAGGGTTTTGGCAAGAGCAGCCTCTATTTTTTTCCGTTTCTGCTGCTCTTCAAACTCAACCTCTAATTTAGCCGTAACAATCATGCTCATATTATCGCGCCGTATTTCCAAAAGACGGTCGTAATCAG
>JAIRXY010000186.1 GCA_031268055.1 Prevotellaceae bacterium
GTAATGAACTGTAGCTTGTCCGAGAACGCTGCGTGGGTAGCTTTCTCCATCAGGCAAACCCTGCTGATAATCTGCTGCTCGTCAAGCCCCGCTATGTCTAACCTAAAGTTCAGGAGCGACAGGACGTAAACGGCCTTTAGCGCGTAATTCCACTTGCCTTTGGGGGCTTGGTTGCGTATCAAAAACGAGGAGTAGAACAGCAGCCGCTCGGCAAAGTGCTTCTGCGGCGCATACTGCATCTCAACCAAAAAAAATTCGCCCCGCTCGCTGGTGCACAGCAGATCAACAACGGCCTTACGCTCCGACTCCCAATCGCCCAGCTGCTCGGTGGGGCGAAGCGCTACCTTAACGATGGGGCTGTCCAGCTTGAGGATGTCGTTCAAAAAAGCAAGCAGCACTTTCAGGTCGCTAAACAGCTTCTTAAACCCAAAGTCCGTCAGCGGGTTGATGTACACCGCGGCGGCGGATTGGCTGGGAGTTGTACTCTCAACTTTACTCTTACCTTTACTCTTACCTTTACTCTTACTCTTATCGGCAGGCTCGACGGCTACCTCGTTTTTGCTGGTGCGCTTGCTCATAGCGTTATTCCTGTTTTAGTGTCGTTTTGCGGTTACATTCAGCTACTGCATACAAAAATACTCTTTTTTTTGCAAATACAAGAGAGAAGTAACAAAGGGCAACGCATTAAAATTTCATTTAATTGATATACAACTTTTTTTAATGACATTTTGTCGATTTGTATAAAGTTACGAAAAAAAAATTACATTTGATTATCAGGTAATTATATTTACAGAACAATTTTAATGCGTTGGCCCTGACCTCGCCTTCGCCAATTTGTAGAACTCAGGATTTTCATGTAAGTTTGTACCCTCAAATCTGCTCAACAGCTTAATTTGCCTTATGGATTTATCGAAAGAAGTCATGCGGCGGCGTACCTTTGCCGTCATTGCACACCCCGATGGCGGTAAAACAACGCTTACCGAAAAGCTGCTGCTTTTTGGCGGCGCTATCCACGTTGCGGGCGCCGTAAAATCGAACAAAATAAAAAAGGGCGCTACCTCCGATTTTATGGAGATTGAGCGGCAGCGCGGTATTTCGGTCGCCACCTCCGTGATGGGGTTTGAGTATAATGGTCTTCAAATCAACATTCTCGATACTCCCGGCCACGAGGATTTTGCCGAAGATACCTACCGTACGCTCACCGCCGTCGATAGCGCCATTGTGGTGATAGACGCCGCAAAAGGCGTGGAGTCGCAAACGCGCAAGCTGATGAACGTTTGCCGGATGCGCAATACTCCCGTCATGGTTTTTGTCAACAAGTGCGACCGCGAGGGCAAAGACCCCTTCGACCTGCTTAGCGAGCTCGAAAATGAGCTGCACGTAAAAACCATTCCCCTCACGTGGCCTGTCAGCATGGGCGCGACCTTCAAGGGGGTATACAGCCTTTACCGGAAAAAGCTGAACCTTTTCTCCTCGCACGACAAGCAGCATGTTGACAACAGCACGGTTGAATTTAGCGATATTGCCTCTCCTGAGCTGGAGTCGTACATTGACAAGTTTGCCGCCAAGCTGCGCGAAGATGTGGAGCTGCTGCAAGGCGTTTACCCTTCCTTCGGCGTAAGCGACTACCTCTCGGGTGAGGTTGCGCCCGTTTTTTTTGGCTCGGCGCTCAACAACTTTGGCGTTCAGGAGCTCCTCGAAACATTCTGCGACGTAGCGCCATACCCGCGCCCCATGCGCACCGATACGCGCACGGTTGACCCTTTTGAGGAAAAGCTCACGGGGTTTGTCTTCAAAATCCACGCCAACATGGACCCTAACCACCGCGACCGGCTGGCGTTCCTGAAAATTTGCTCCGGAACGTTTGAGCGCAACAAGGCGTACCTGCACGTGCGGCACGGCAAGCAGCTGCGCTTTTCGAGCCCCAGCGCGTTCATGGCCGAAAAAAAAACGGTGGTGGACGTGGCCTACCCCGGCGATATTGTTGGGCTGCACGATACCGGCAGCTTCAAGATAGGCGATACGCTCACCGAAGGCGAGAAGATGAACTTTAAGGGTATTCCCAGCTTTTCGCCCGAAATGTTCCGCTACATCGACAACGCCGACCCCATGAAGGCAAAGCAGCTCGCCAAGGGGGTTGACCAGCTCATGGACGAGGGCGTGGCGCAGCTGTTCACCAGCACGCTCAACGGACGAAAAATTATCGGCACGGTGGGCGCGCTACAGTTTGAGGTGATTGAATACCGGCTGGAGCACGAATACGGCGCAAAGTGCCGCTGGGAGCCTATTTCGCTGCACAAGGCGTGCTGGATAGAAAGCGACGACAGGGCGCAGCTGGCCGACTTTACGCTACGCAAGCACGTCAACATGGCAAAGGACAAGCATGGGCGAGATGTTTTTTTGGCTGACTCCTCGTACGCTCTGCAAATGGCGCAGGATAAATTTCCTGCCATAAAGTTCTACTTTACAAGCGAACACTGATAATCAGGCATTACGAATCACTACTGTCCGATAAATAGCGGCTAAAGGACAGCAGCAGCCATATATTTTATAAATGATTAAAAATCAATTATTTATAACGAAAAACTTTGTAGAGACAACATGCCGGTAAAAACACCCGCTTGGATTGCGCTCTTTCGGGGCTCGACGGTCAACTTTTGCTCAACGTCATCAAGGTAAGGGTAATGCCATTTCATTATCAGCATAGCACAACGGCTTGAAGTGCAGGTTCATGCTTTGATGGCTCTACGCCTTGCCGCAAATATCTTCTGCCAGCTCCCTGATGTTTACTCCGCCAAAATTTCCTGAGCTCATCAGGAGAAAATTTGCCTGCTCTCTGCTCAGCTTTTTCAGCTCGGATACCAGCGCGCTGCTGTCCGTAAAAACTTTTACGCCTCCTCCAAAAGCCTCTGCAACATCAGCCGTGGATATTTCGCTCAGCTGCTTATGCTTCACCGTTTCGGGGTTGAAGTAAACGTACGCAACGGCGGCGTGGCGCATGGCGTCGCGGTACTGCGAGAGGAAGCTTTTGGAGAGGCTGCTAAAGGTGTGCAGCTCCATGCAGGCGTACAGCTTGCGCTGCGGAAGCTGCTTCTTCACGGCTTCGGTGGTAGCGCGCAGCTTGGACGGAGAGTGCGCAAAGTCGTAAAAAACGCTCGTGCTGCCAGCCGACGCCAGCAGCTGCAAGCGGCACGCCGCCCCTCCAAACTCGCTGATGGCGGCGTAAAAAACATCCCTCGCTACGCCAGCCTGCTCGCAGGCAAGCATGGCTGCATTCAGGTTTTGCAGGTTGTGCTCCCCAAAAATCTTGAGCGGAACGCTTCCACTCGGCGTAACGAGGCTGCATACGCCATCATCTCCATTTGCGCAGGGGTGCGCCTCGTAGCCTATTATTTTGAGGCTGCTCTTGGCGCTTGCGGCAACGGAGGCGCAGGCTGCATCGCATTTGCAAAAAATCAGCGTACCGCCATCCTCTATCAGGCTTACAAAAGCGGCAAACTGCGCTACGTACATTTCCCACGTGGGGAACACAATTACGTGGTCCCACGCACGGCCCGTAACAATGCCCACGAGCGGCCGGGACAGGTGAAACTTAGGCCGTGGGTCGATGGGCGAGGTGAGGTA
>JAIRXY010000156.1 GCA_031268055.1 Prevotellaceae bacterium
CCTCTACAGCCTGCTTTCTTTCACACACCGATGAATGTAGAAATGTGGCATTGCCGCACCTCAACGAAGATACTGTGTTTTAGCCAATTTACATCGGACAATAGCGCTTTAAAATTCAAAAATCAGAACGAATTAGCTTCTTCGTATGGTTTTTTTTCTTACATTTGAAGTTATTCTTTTTAATTATACACCTTAAATATGTGTTTTAACGCCAAACTATTTTTGTTATGAAAACGTACTCCACCGAAAAAATTCGTAATGTTGTGCTGCTGGGTGCACCCGGCAGCGGCAAAACAACCCTCGCAGAGGCAATGCTTTTTGAGGGTAAAGTGATAGACCGCCGAGGCAGCGTAGAGGCCAAAACTACCGTTAGCGACAGTACCGAGGTAGAGCAGGCTTACCAACGCTCCATCTACAGCACGGTAATGTATACCGAGTTCATGGAGCGCAAGCTCAACTTTATTGATACGCCCGGCTCCGACGACTTCGCAGGCGGCGTGTTTGCTGCCTTCAAGGTATGCGATACCGGCGTAATGGTCATCAACGCACAGAACGGAGTAGAGGTGGGGACTGAAATTTTTGCGCGCTACGCCGAGCGGCATAATAAACCGGTGATATTGGCTATCAACCAGCTGGATAGCGATAAGGCCGACTACGACGCCAGCGTTGCGGCGCTGCGCGACGCTTTTGGCAAAAAGGTGGTGCAGGTGCAGTACCCTATTGCTACAGGGGCTGGCTTTGACGGCTTTGTTGATGTGCTCAAAATGAAGATGTACAAGTTCAAGGGAGATACCGGAGAGCGCGAAGATTTGGAAATTCCGAGCGAAGAAATGGAGCGCGCTGTGGAGCTCAACAAGGTGCTGGTAGAGGCCGCCGCAGAGTACGACGAGGAGCTGATGGAGCTCTTTTTTGACAAAGGTACGCTGGACGAGGAGGAGATACGCCGCGGGCTGCGCGCAGGTATGAAGAATCGTGAGGTTATGCCGGTGTTCTGCCTTTCGGCAAAAAAAGATATAGGCGTAAAGCGCCTCATGGAGTTTATCATCAACGTAGCGCCTTCGCCCGAAAAGGCGCGGGAGTACAAAACCGTAGACGACGAGGCGGTGCCCTGCGACGCCGCTGCCGCCCCGTCGCTCTTTGTGTTCAAAACGATGGTGGAGCAGCACATGGGCGAGCTGTGCTACTTCCGCGTGATGAGCGGAACAGTCACTGAAGGGATGGACCTCATCAACGCTAACAACGACAGCAAGGAGCGCCTTACGCAGCTCTTTGCCACGGCTGGCAAGAACAGGGCAAAGCTCTCTGAGCTGGTAGCCGGCGACATTGGCTGCGCCGTGAAGCTTAAAAATACGCACACCAACGAAACGCTGAACGGAGGCGGAAAAACGTGGAAATTTTACCCCATCACCTTCCCTCAGCCTAAGTTCCGCACGGCCATCAAGCCCAAAAATGCAGCCGACGACGAGAAGCTGGGCGAGGCGCTCAGCCGCATGCATATGGAAGACCCAACGATACTCGTGGAGTACTCCAAGGAGCTGAAGCAAACCATCGTGAGCGGCCAGGGAGAGCACCACATCAACATCCTGAAGCGCAACCTGAGCAGCATATACAAAATTGAGGTGGAGCTGCTCAACCCCAAAATTCCGTACCGCGAAACAATCACCAAAGTTTCCGCCGCCGACTACCGCCACAAGAAGCAGAGCGGCGGGGCGGGACAGTTTGGCGAGGTGCACCTTGTGATAGAGCCTCACGACGACAACGCCCCCGACCCCAAAACATTCAAGGTGGACGGGCGCGAAATAACGCTCAACGTTCGCGGAAAGGAGGAATATACGCTGGATTGGGGCGGCAAGCTGGTCTTCTACAGCTGCATTGTAGGCGGCGCTATCGACGCCCGATTTTTGCCGGCCATTCTCAAGGGCATTATGGAAAAAATGGAGGAAGGCCCGCTCACAGGCTCCTACGCCCGCGACATTCGCGTGGCTGTGTACGACGGCAAAATGCACCCTGTGGACAGCAACGAAATTTCGTTTAAGCTGGCAGGCCGCAACGCCTTTAAGGAGGCTTTCAGAAAAGCAGGGCCAAAAATCATGGAGCCAATCTACGAGGTGGAAGTGCTGGTGCCCTCTGCCCACATGGGCGATGTGATGAGCGACCTGCAAAATCGTCGCGGAATAATAGAGGGCATGAGCAGCGAGAAAAACTTTGAGCTGGTCAAGGCGCGCGTGCCGCTGGCCGAGTTGAACAAGTACAGCACCACGCTAAGCTCCATCACCTCCGGCCGCGCAACCTACACCATGCGCTTTGCCGAGTACCAGCAGGTACCCCCCGACGTGCAGGAAAAGCTGCTGAAGGAGTACGTAGAAACAGAAAAAGACGAGTAAAAATCGTCAAGCTGTCTCAATTTTTTTATCTTTGCAGAATTATTCATTTGGCAGCTGATGCAACAACATATTAGAAAAATACAATTTTTGCTGCTGTCCGCTGTGATGCTTTTGTCCTCATGCAGCGGGTTGCGGCATATATACGTAGAGGATGTACGCAACGTGAGCGTGCAGCCTTTGAGGGGGGGAGTAATGCAGGTAACGCTGGACGCAAAAGTCAACAACCCCTCATGCCGCAAGGTGCAGCTAACTGAGCTGGAGCTCAACGTAGAACTTCGAGGCTCGACTATTGCCACCATTAGCGCAAAAGAAAAAGTCGTTGCGCCGCGGCGTAGCCACGACTTTCAGCCGGTTTCGCTGGAGGTACGCCTGCGCAACCTGCTGACTACCCTGATAGCCTTGCAGCAAAAACAGCTCTCGCCGGATGAGCTGATGGTGGAGGGAACACTCAAAGTCAAGGCTTTTCCGCTTAGCAAAGCTATAAAAATAAAAAGACAACCTCTCAGCGTATTTGCAGCGCAGTATGGCGATTTTATCACGCCCCTGCTAAAGCTACAAAGCAAGTAGCAGCGCAAAAAGAGAGGGTTTATAGATTGTGAGTTGATATTATGAAAAAGTTTACCATTATAGCCATTTTTGTTGCCATGACGGGCGGCGCTGCCACAGCGCAGGCAATAGGGAGCATTAAGGTCAAATCGCAGCCTGCAATAGAGCAGCTGATGCAAAAGCATGTTTCCTATAACATTCAACACCCCAAAATTGAGGGGTATCGTATTCGCATTTACCGCGATAATAGCGGCAATGCGCGCCAGCGTTCACAGGATATTTCGGAGCGCTTCTCGGAGCAATTTTCGGATATTCCCGCCTACCGCAGCTACGACAACCCTTACTTCAAAGTATCGGTGGGAGATTTTCGCACCAAAGATGACGCGCTAAAATTTTACATCAACATCAAGCGGCAGTATCCCACAGCTTACATTGTGCTGGAGGATATTAACTTCCCTGCGCTATAATCGGGTACATTTAGCTACGCTGAATTTTTGGGTTTGCATCAAGGCTCAACGATACTTTCCTTTCCAGAGCTGCTCCATGCGCGCCTTGATTTCGCGCTCCTTGGCGGTGTCGCCGGGGGTGTAAAAGGTTGTTCCTGATATTTTTTCGGGCAGATAGTCAAGGTCTACAAAGTTATCCTGATAGTCGTGGGCATACTTGTAACCTTTGTGGTAGCCAAGGTCTTTCATCAGCTTGGTGGGGGCGTTGCGCAGGTGGAGCGGCACCGGCAGGTCGCCCGACTGTCGCACCTGCGCAATGGCAGCTTCAACGGCTAAGTACGAGGCGTTGCTCTTGGGGCTTGTGGCCAAGTAAACGGCGCACTGCGACAGCACAATTCTTCCTTCGGGCATCCCAATAACCTTAACTGCGTCGAAGCAAGCTTGCGCCATGAGCAGCGCGTTGGGGTTGGCCAGCCCTACATCTTCGGCAGCCAAAATCACCATGCGTCGGGCAATGAACAGCGGGTCTTCGCCGCCCTCAATCATGCGCGCCAGCCAGTACACCGCCGCGTTGGGGTCGCTGCCGCGCATGCTCTTTATGAAGGCCGAAATTATGTCGTAGTGCTGCTCTCCGTTCTTGTCGTATAAGGCAATGTTTTCCTGTAAGCGTTCGGTTACAATGCTGTTGTTAATGACAACTTCGTCACCGTCGAACGAACTTGCTACAATCTCCAGCACGTTGAGCAGCTTGCGCGCATCGCCACCCGAAAAGCGAAATAGCGCCTCTGTTTCCTCAATGCAAAATCGTCGCTGCTTCAGGTATGCGTCGGTGGTCACAGCGCGCTCCAGCAGCTTTTCCAAATCGGCCACATCCAGCGATTTCAGCACGTATACCTGACACCGCGATAGCAGCGGCGATATAACCTCAAACGAAGGATTTTCGGTAGTTGCGCCAATGAGCGTAACCGTCCCGTGCTCTACGGCGCCCAGCAGCGAATCTTGCTGCGACTTCGAGAAGCGGTGAATTTCGTCTATAAAAAGAATTGGATTTGGCGTGCTGAAAAAGCGCTGCCGCTTGGCATCCTCAATCACCTCGCGCACGTCCTTCACGCCGGCATTCACCGCGCTTAGCGTGTAGAATTTGCGGTTTTGCCTGTTGGCAATAATCCGCGCCAGCGTTGTCTTACCCACGCCGGGCGGCCCCCACAGGATGAACGAGGTAAGCTTGTCGCCCTCCACCATGCGGCGTATCACAGCATTCTCCCCCACCAAGTGCTGCTGCCCAACGTAGTCGTCCAGCGTTTGGGGGCGTAGCCGCTCTGCTAAGGGTATGTTTGACTGCTCCAAAGCTCAAAAATTAAAAATCCAAAATTTCGCCCAGCTCTTCGCTTGTAAAGCTGGCGTTATTTAGCGCGCCCATGTTTTGCTTGAGCTGCTCCACGCTGCTGACGCCCACAATCACAGAGGTTACGCGCGTATCCTTGAGCAGCCATGCGATGGCCATTTCTGTAAGGGTTTGCCCGCGGCGAAGGGCAATGCCGTTAAGGTGCGCCACGCTCCTCAGCGCTTCCTCTGTCACCTGCTCGCGCTGCAAGAATCCGTGCGGCTTGGCAGCGCGCGAGTCTTGCGGAATACCCTGCAAATATTTTGTGCTCAGCAGCCCCTGCGCCAACGGCGAAAATGCCACAAAGCCAACGCCGCCGCGCTCTGCCGTCTCCAAAACGCCCTGCTCTACGTGGCGATCCAGCAGGCTGTACCTATCCTGATTTACCAAGCACGGCGTGTGCTGCTGCGCCAATATTCTATACGCTTTTTCGGCTTCTGCCGGCGGGTATTTTGAAATGCCTGCGTAAAGCGCTTTCCCCTGCTTTACCACATCTATCAAAGCTTGCATGGTCTCCTCTATTGGCGTTTGAGGGTCGTAGCGGTGCGAGTAAAAAATATCTACGTACTCCAGCCCCATGCGCTTGAGGCTCTGGTCGAGGCTGCTAATGAGGTATTTCCGAGAGCCGCCATCTCCATACGGCCCCGGCCACATGAGGTGTCCGGCCTTAGTGCTTATCACTAGCTCGTCGCGGTATCCGGCGAGGGTGGTTTTGAGCATTTTGCCAAAGTTTGCCTCCGCGCTACCGGCAGGAGGCCCGTAGTTGTTGGCAAGGTCAAAATGCGTAATGCCATTTTCGAAGGCATACTTCACAATGCCCGTAGCGACGTCGAAGCTGTCCACATCGCCAAAGTTGTGCCACAGCCCCAACGATATGCGAGGAAGCTGCAAGCCACTTTTTCCGCAGTAGGTGTACGTCATGTTCATGAATTTTTGGTGAGTAAAAATACGAAAAAACAGGATAGCAACAAAAAATCGGTCTTGGGTAATTACAGGCTTATCTTTTCTTCGTAAAAAGCCTTGCCTACGATTACCGCCGGCACGCCGGCCTGCTGCAAATCCTCTATGTCGCTTCTCTGGCTCACTCCGCCGCTGGCAATGAGGTATAGCGACGGGAAGCGCTCCAGAATTTTGCGGTACAAGTCAACGTTTGCGCCTTGCAGCATGCCGTCCTTGCCAATGTCGGTGCAGATAACCTGCGCTATGCCCTTGTCTACGTAGCCGGCAATAAAGGGGAGCAAGTCCAGCTGCGTGCTTTCCTGCCATCCGCTCACGGCAATTTTTTCATCGGCAACATCGGCGCCCAAAATGATTTTATCGCCTCCGTAGCGGGCTATCCAGCGCGTAAACTCCTCCGGATTCTTTACGGCAATGCTGCCTCCTGTCACCATAGCCGCGCCACATTCAAAGGCTATGCGCAAATCGTCGGACGCTTTCAGGCCTCCGCCAAAATCCACCACCAGCTGCGTGCGCGTGGTAATTTGCTCCAGCGCCTTGTAGTTGACAATGTGCTGCGCTTTTGCTCCGTCCAAATCAACCACGTGCAAGCGCGTATAGCCTTTGTCCTCGAATAGCTTTGCAACCTCCAACGGATTTTTGCTGTACACTTTTTTTTTGGCATAATCACCTTTGGTGAGCCTAACGCATTGCCCATCAATAATGTCAATAGCAGGAATTACTTGTATCATAGTGAAATAATGATTGCTGCACAGAATTACGCAAAGCTGTACAAGACTACAAAAAACAACATGAAGTTACACAAAGCCACACAAAACTACACAAAGCTATGTGAAGTTACACAGAGAGCCACAGAGGTGCACAGAGAGCCACAGAGGGAGTTTAAAAGGTAAGCTGTTTTTGCTACTTAAATCCTTCTCTTTGCAGCAGGGCATCAATGGTGGGCGCTTGCCCACGAAAACGCTTGTAAAGTTCAAGAGGGGGCTCGCTGCCTCCCTTCGAGAGGATGTTGGTGCGAAAAGAAGCCGCTGTGGTCTGGTCAAATATTCCATTTTTTTTGAACACGGAAAAAGCATCGGCTTCGAGCACTTCCGACCACTTGTAGCTGTAGTAACCGGCAGCATACCCGCTTGAAAAAATATGGCCAAACGAGGCGCTGATGGAGGTACCCTCTACAACCGGCAGCAAAAGCGTTCGGGCTATCGCCGCCTTTTCAAAATCGGCAATGCTGCCCGTCAGCTCCTTGTCAACAGAGTGGAAGGCCATGTCAAGCAGGCCAAACGTGAGCTGGCGTAGCGAGGCATACCCGGCAAGAAAATTCTGGCTGGCAATGATTTTTTCAATCAGCTCTGCCGGAATTTTTTCGCCTGTCTCATAGTGCGCAGCAAACATGTCAAGAAAATCTTTTTCCTTTCCCCAATTTTCCATTAGCTGAGAAGGCAGCTCCACAAAATCCCGATAAACGTTCGTTCCCGAAAGGCTTGGGTAGGTACAATCGGACAACATTCCGTGCAGCGCGTGCCCAAACTCGTGCAGAATGGTGTTGGCTTCGGCAAAGGTGAGCAAGGCCGGCTTGCTGTCGGTAGGCTTAGTAAGGTTGCACACGTTGATGATGTGCGGACGCTGAACGTAGCCATTTTGCCTGTGCTGGTCGCGGATATCGTTCATCCATGCTCCGCTGCGCTTCCCTTCGCGCGGGTGCAAGTCGGCGTAGAAGAGCGCGAGGAAGTCCCCGTTTTTGTCGTACACCTCGTAAGCTCTCACGTCGGGGTGGTACACGGGAATCTTCTTATTCTCCTTAAACGTAATTCCGTACAGCTTTTCGGCCAAGCCAAAAACTCCCTTAATTACGTTGTCCAGCTTATAGTAGGGGCGCAATGCCTCATCGCTGATGCTGTATTTTTCCTCCCTCAGCTTTTCGGCGTAGAACGACCAATCGTAGGGTTGCAGCTCAAAGTCGGCTCCGTGGCGCTTGGCGCAAGCCTGCACCTCGGCCAACTCCTTTTGCGCAAAAGGCTTGGAGGCGCTGAGAAGCTCGTTGAGCAGGTTGTTCACGTTAGCGGCATTTTGCGCCATTCGCTCTTCGAGGGCGTAGTCGGCGTAGGTTTTGTAGCCCAGCAGCTGCACCATTTGCAGGCGTGTGTTGACAATCTCCCGAATGGTTTCGTTGTTGTCGTCTTCGTTGCCCTGATTACTTTTTACGTTGTAGGCAACGTAGAGCTTTTTGCGCAAATCGCGATTCTCGGCATACTTCATAAAAGGCGTGTAGCTGGGTTGGTGCAGGGTGAACACCCAACCATCAACGCCCTTCTTTTGGGCGGTCTCCCTTGCCTGCTCAACGGCAGAGGCCGGCAATCCTTTCAGGTCGGACGAATCGGTGATGGTCAGCACGTATGCGTTGGTCTCGTTGAGCACATGCTGCTTAAAGTCGAGCTTGAGCGTAGAAAGCTTCGAGGTGAGCTCGCGGTACTGCGCCTTGCCGTCCTCGTTGAGCCCAGCCCCGCTGCGGGTAAAATCCTTGTACGTTTTTTCGAGCAGCATAGCCTGCTCGGGGGTGAGAACGCTCCTGTCGGCGCTGTCGTAAACCGCTTTGATGCGGGAAAACAGCTTCTCGTTCAAGGTAATATCGTTGCTGTACTCCGTCAGCAGGGGCGCTACCTCGCGCGCTATCTTCTGCATTTCGGGGTTAGTTTCGGCCTCGTTGAGGTTAAAAAATATGCCGCTGGTGCGCGTAAGCAACGCTCCGCTGTAGTCCAGCGCAGCTACGGTATTCTCAAAGGTCGGAGCGGTGGCGCTGTTGGCAATAGCGTCAATTTCCTTGCGCCCCTCGTCCATACCGTACCTGAAAGCGGGCAGGTAGTGCTCATTCTTTATTTTGTCAAATGGAGCCGCCCCATGCGGAGTATTGAACTCCTCCAGCAGCGGGTTGTTGCCGGGTGTATCGCAGCCCGATATCAGCGTGGCAACAGCAGCAGTCGTAATCAGCATAATCTTTTTCATAACATTTTTGGATTTTACAATGATTTTTTTACCCTACACAGGGCAGCTCAATATTTTTTTTCGCAGCTCAACGATTATCAAGCACAAGCTCCCAATCGCCCACATCCAGCCAACGCCCGAACTTCCAGCCGACCTGCCTGAAATGCGACGCTTTTGTGAAGCCCAGCTTTTCGTGCATGGCAACGCTTCCGTCGTTTGGAATGTAGATGCAGGCGATGACTGCGTGCACGCACATTTTACGCAATTCACCTATCAACTTGTCCATAAGCGCTATGCCGATGCCCTCGCGCCGGTGGTCGGGCGAAATGTATACCGTCGACTCCACCGTTCGGCTGTAGGCTCTGCGCTTTTTCCAAAGCGCGGCATAGCAGTATCCTACAACAACGCCGTCCTTTTCGTACACAAAATATGGATATTCGGCGGAGATACGGGCTATCCGCTCGCGCATATCCTCCTCGGAAACAGGCTCCGTTTCGAACGAGATGGTTGTGTGCGCTACGTAGTAGCTGTATATTGCGGCAACAGCGCCGGCATCTTCTTCATTTACTCTTCTAATCATACTTTGGGGGATTACCCGTTAAAAAACTATAGCTGCAACCCGAGCGCGCCCCACAGCTTTACGGCACCAGCTTTTCCAGCTTGCTTACGCTCTTGTCTATTTCTTCCTGCGGAAGCGAATAGTTGGTCAGCTTACCGGAGTAGTAGAGGTCGTAGGCCGACATGTCAATCAGGCCGTGCCCCGACAGGTTGAACAAGATGGTTTTCTTTTGCCCCTCTTCTTTTGCCTTTTTCGCCTCCCGAATAGTCGAGGCAATGGCGTGCGCCGATTCCGGAGCCGGAATTATACCTTCGGCGCGGGCAAAAATGGTTGCCGCCTCAAAGCTTTCGAGCTGGGGAATGTCCTGCGCCTCTATGAGGTTTTCGCGGTTGAGCTGGCTTACGATGGTACCTGCGCCGTGGTAGCGAAGCCCACCTGCGTGAATATCGGCAGGCTGAAAGTCGTGCCCCAGCGTGTACATGGGCAGCAATGGGGTTGTGCCCACCTCATCGCCAAAGTCGTACTGGAACTGTCCGCGGGTGAGCTTTGGGCACGAGGCCGGCTCTGCCGCAATCACGCGCAGCGCCCTACCCTCCGTAAGCTTGTGGCGCAAAAACGGAAAGGCAATGCCGGAGAAGTTGGAGCCGCCGCCAAAGCAGCCAATGACAACGTCGGGAAATTCGTCCGCCATAGCCATTTGCTTCTCGGCCTCCAGCCCAATAACGGTTTGGTGCAGAATAACGTGGTTGAGCACGCTGCCCAGCGTATACTTGGTGTCCGGCGTAGATACGGCGGCCTCTATCGCCTCCGAGATTGCCGTACCCAGACTCCCCGATGAGCTGGGATGCAGGGCGAGAATTTTACGTCCGGCGCCGGTTTGGTTGCTGGGCGAGGGAATCACCTCTGCCCCCCAAGCGTTCATCATCGACTTGCGGTATGGCTTCTGCTCGTAGCTGATTTTCACCATAAACACTTTGAGGTCAAGCCCAAAAAACTTACATGCGAAGCTAAGCGCCGTACCCCACTGGCCTGCTCCGGTTTCGGTGGTAATGTGCTTCACGCCCTGCTTTTTGTTGTAGTACGCCTGCGGGATGGCGGAGTTGAGCTTGTGCGACCCAACGGGGCTAACGCTCTCGTTTTTGAAGTAGATGTGCGCCGGAGTA
>JAIRXY010000222.1 GCA_031268055.1 Prevotellaceae bacterium
TATTAGCCCCTACGCCAATGTTTCAGTAGGAGCATCCGGGTATCAGTTCAACCTTGGTCGTGATTACCTGCGTCCGCTACCGCAGACGGAATTAGTCTTAAACCCTGCGCTAAAACAAAACCCGGGCTGGTAGCAGAGAGCAGCTATACGCTGGGCTAACCTCAAGCCCACAAATCTCCTCGGCAGACAAAACAGCCGAGGCGTTCAGAAGCAGGAAAGGCGCAAAGGCTGTAGATTTACTCTACAGGGCTTTGCGCCTTTTTTTGTGCGCCGCGCGGAAAAAGGAGCTTCCCGAATTTCCCAAGCTTCCAACTTATCGGCTCAAAAAGAAACCGATAATTTTGCGCTATTTTTCTGACGTCAGGATTTGTTTTTGGGCTTGCTGCTGCTGGAGGGCGAGCAGCTTTTTGTCGGGGTTTAGGAAGCCGTAGCCGTGGTTGTACTGCTGCCCCTCGGTGACAATCCACCTCGCAAAATCGTGCACCGCCACCGCTGCTTCGCGGCTGTAAACAGCGCCGATATGGGGAGCCGGAATTACATCTATTTTTTCCTCCTCAAGCAGCGCAATCGCCTGGTCAATATTGTTGGAGTAGAGCGCTTCGCGCTGCTCCTTTTTTACGTCTAACGGGAGGATAGCAAGCCCTTCTTTCAGCTGTCGGGTTTCGGTATCGTAGAGGTAGTTCAAGGTGTTAAACGTAACGCCGGCGGCATCCTTTTTTATGGCGTTGAGCAAAAAAATGTCGTCGCCCGATACTCTTTTGCCCCGCAGGTTGGAGATGGAGTAGCCAAAGTAGGCGGCATACACGGGCGCTGCCGACGCAGGGTGGTTGCCGGAGTATACGGTTACAGGGGTAGCAATGTTGAGCTTATTATTATCCTCACCGGAGGCGAGGTCTTTTTCTGCAAAAAACAGCTTTCTCAGCTTCTTTTTGTCCAGCTTGCTCTTGCTGAGCGTACCAATGAGCGGATTTGCCTTGGTAGTGACGGGCAGCAGCGCATACCGTGCAGCGTATGTAATAGCCTCACTGCTGCTGGCTTCACTGCTGCTGGAGGTGATAGCAGCAAACCTGAGGTCAGCTTTTTCGCTGCTCTCGGCACGCTTAATCTGCACGTGGGGGTTAGATTTTGCGTACTCATCAATCCACCTTTCGACCAAGGGGGTAACGAACTTTGGGTTGTCAACGTAAATTACGTCCTGCGCGTGCACCTGCACAGCGGCGGTGAGAGAGGCCAGCAGCGCTGCGCCTGCAGCTAAGGGTAAAATTTGTAGCTTCTTCATTGTGTGTAAAAAAAATTGTTTTTTGTAGTGAGGATACTTCATGAAGCTTCATGAAAGGGTTCACAGATTAATTTTCGCCCACAAAAGTACTGCCGGCGTAAGAGAAAAAAAATACCCTGTTTATGGTATTTTTTTCTGGAACGCTCAGGTGTGTTTTTTTGCATCGCAAGCGTTGAAAATCATGGTAGACGCTATTTTATCAGCGTTTTAATGCGTGCGTAAAGCGGGTAGGGGAGTCATGTGCGGTAGATGAGGCGTAAAGCTGCGAAGCGAAAAAAGATAGGCGGGTGATTTTTCTTTCTCAAAAAAAGTTGTACCTTTGCAAAACTTTTTTCGGGGTGTAGCGTAGCCCGGTATCGCGCCTGCTTTGGGAGCAGGAGGTCGTCGGTTCAAATCCGGCCACCCCGACAAAATGTAAGTTGCTATATTTCAAATAGTTATAACTGTATTTGAGCCGTAAATATACCTCAAATACAGTTTAGATACAGTTTAGATACAGCTTACCGCTCACATGCTATGCAATCGTTGAAATTCCAAAAAATTTCAGAGAATGCGTAGAAAAAAAATTTTTATTCCACCGGCGCTAAAGAGCCGGAAAGGAGACCTCTCCAAGAGGTGGTACGTAGAGCTGTCGCAGCGCGACCCCGCAACCGACAAGATGGTGCGAAAGCGCTTTGAGGTAATGGATGACGTAAACATCAACGACCTCAGCGCCGCCGAAGAGCGCAAGCGCTTTACAGAAAAGCTTATCAACAACCTGAACGGGCAGCTGGACAAAGGCTGGACAATTTTCAGCGATACCTCGCGCGCCGTATACCAAGACCAGCTACAGTACGCCACCGAAGCCATCATTTTCAAAAAAATGGTAGAATCCAACGCCAACTATGCCTACTGGTCATCACGGTACATTACCGAAGTCATAGAGCAAAAGGATTTGGAGAAGGAGAGCGTAGACGACTACAGGACTCAATTCAGAATATTTGGCCAGTGGCTCACAGCGAAAAAGTATGACAAGCTGGATATCGTCGCCATTGACAACGCTGCGGTAGCTTCTTTTTTTACCTACCTCAAAGAAGAGCGCAACCTGAGCAAGCACACCTACTTGGGCTACGCAAATAGAATAAGCGGCATGTTTGATTTCGTAAAATCCCAAAAGGGCATAGCGGAAAACCCCGTGCACTCCCTGCCGGCAAACCGCAATATAAAAGATGTTGGGGCTGAACGAATACGGAAGAACGATTTGGAAAAAATGATGCACCTGATGGACGCAGAAGACAGGCAGCTGGCCTTGGCGTGCAGGTTCGAGTACTACTGCGGGTTACGGCCAGGGCAGGAGCTGCGATTTTTGAAAATCGGCGACATTGATTTTCGCAGAGGCTACAGCAAGGTGCGGGTGATAGTCGAAAATTCAAAGGTAGACAGGCGGCGTGAGGTTACGCTGCCAGACGCGTTTCTCGACTACCTGCTGAGCGAGTGGCGCCTTGATGCGTATAACCGCAACTTCTACGTCATCGGCAAATACAGGGAGCCGGGGTTGCTGCCGATAGGTAAGAATACAATGCGCTATCGCTTCAACAAAATTCGCGAAAAATTAGGGATGCCTTTGGACTACAAGTACTACTCCATGAAGCACACAGGAGCGACTACTATAGCCGAACAGGGAGAGCCTATCATCAACATCCGCGACCACCTGGGGCATACCGATATAAGAACTACCGAAATATACCTTAAGCGCCACGGCGTAAACGAAACGCGCCACATTAGGAGCAACTTCCCCAAAATATAGCGAGGAAATTTTGAATTCTGAATTTTGAATTTTGAATTACCTGACGGCGTTAGCCAAATTCAAAATTCAAAATTCCCGCGCGTTTTTTCTTGCCTGCTCAAGCCGCTTCTCCTCTGCCTGCAGCTCCGTTATGCCGATAATTGAGTGCACGCCATTTTTTTGAATCTCGCGTAGCGTTTGCTGCAACAGCGCCAGCGTCTGCTGCATTTTTTCGATAGCCATCCGTAGGGGCGCACCTGCGTGTGCGCCCTCACCTGCGTGTGCGCCCTCACCTGCGTGTGCGCCCTCACCTGCGCGTGCGCCCTCACCTGTGTTGCCGCGCCCCTGCGCGGATGCATTGCCAATCGCCGCGTACTCGCCATCGGCCATTGCGGGGGCGGTGCGCCCGCGCCGAGCGTCGCCTATGGCCTCCAGCACGACGGGGAAGTTAATGTGGCGGCGCAGGTACTCAAAGTCACGCACCCCCACCACCAGCTCCGGACGCTCCGCAACTAAGGTTGGACGCTGCACTACGCCGGTGACGCGCTGCACCAGCGGCGCGCTGTACCGCCGCCCGTCAGCCTCGCTGATGACGTCGTACTTGCCGCCGGCGTACCCCTTCACCACCGTGCTCTCGTCGTACTCCTCCGGCTTGATTGTCCGCTGCGCCGCCTCAATTTTCGGAGCAGATGCCCCGCTGTCACTTGACGGGCTGCTGCTCGACGCCTCCAGCGTGATGGACTTTATCCGCTGCCGCTCCTTGTTGAGCGACGCTATCTGCATCGCCGTTGTTACCCCCACCGCCGCCGCCGCCGCCGCGCCCAGAATAGGCCCTACTATCGGGATGCTCGCCAACGCCGCGAATGCTTGCATGGCCGATATAATCCCCGTGATCGCCGCCTGCGTTGCCTGTATCGCAAAGTTGGCGTCTGCGTACTTCTTTTGGGTGTCAAGGTTGTCCTGCGCCGCATCGTGCTCTATTTCTGCCTTTTTTGCCTCAAAATCAGCCTTTATCGTCTCCTGCGCCGCCGCGTCGTCCTTTGCGAGCGCCATATTCTGGTTGTACTCTTCGGTCACCTCCGCAAGGCGGCGCTCCTTGCGGAGGCTGTTCTCCGCCATCTCATTCTCCTCAAGAGCCTTCACCGCCTCCCCAACAGGCTGTAGCACAGAGACGGCAACGTCGCCAACCAGCTTGGCCTTATCCGCCGCGTAAGCCGCCCAGACGGCAAGGCTTCTTCGAGCGTACTCCTCGTCGCTTATCAGCCCCGCCTCGTGCGCATCCTTCAGAAATTGAAGCTCCATATCCCGACGCTCCTCCAAATCGCCGCGGTGCAGCTTCTTGCGTATGCCGTTAAGGTTTTTTACGCTCGCCGTGGTTTTTTGCTCTATCTCCTTCTCGATGCTGCCCGCGTCCGCATCCTTGCCGGCGGCCTTGGCCAGCGCAAGACGCTCCTGTAGCCCCTTGAGCTCTATGGCCAGAAGACGCTGCTGAAAAAATTCCGCGCTCACCTCCTGCTTATCCAGCTGCTCCTGCAGCGAGGCAACCGCCTTTCGCTGCCCATCCTGCTGCTCCTTCACCAGCGCCGCGTAGCCCTTGGCGGCTATCGCCATGCGCTTGTCCACCACCTGCTGCTCCAGCGAGAGCGTTTCCGCTCCGTGCTTTTTTGCCAAACCAAGCTTCTCCTTAAGGTAGGCCAGCTCACGCTGTAGCGCGTTGAGCGAGTGCTGCTCTTCCGTTACCTCTCCGGCCTCCATTGCCTCCTTTTCGTGCAGCTGCCACGCTGCAAGGTGCTTATCCAAGTCTTTCAGCTCAGCGTCCTGCTCCCGCTTGGCTATGGCAATAGCCTTATCGGCTATTTGCGAGCGCGTTTGCGACGTATCCTCCCCGCAATCCCGCTGAAGCTCAAGTTTTTTCTGCAAAAACTCCAGCTCCAGCGCGCTCAGCTCCTCGGTGCGCTGGGATTCAAGAGTTTTCTCCTCTACGTACCGCTCTTTCTTATCCGCCACTGCTTTGGCGTACGCCTTTTCTTCTTCCGCCAGCCGCGCTTTGTAGTCCGGCTTAACCTCTTTGGGGGGCTTGGGGGGTGCAGGGGCGGCATCCCCTCCGGAGGCCGAAAGGTTGAGTATTGTCACCTCTTCTCCGAGCTGCTCCCTCACTGCGGCGATATCGCCAAAGGCGTCAAGGTACGATTGCTTGAGCTCCCCAAGCTTGTCTTTGGCGGTTTCATTTGCGTCAACCAGCTGGAGGACATCATCCACAACCGATCTGAAGCTAAACAGGTCATGCATTTTAATACCCTGATCGACGAGGTGCTGGTAAATTTTACCTGCATCCTCACCGCCTTTCACCATCTCCCTCACCTCTCCAAGCACGATGTCCGCAAGCGACTTGTCCTTAAGTTGCCCCCTGAGCTGGTCGCCCAAGTTGCCAAACAGCGCTACCTGCCTGTCTATTTTTTCGTTCTCTATCTCCGCCTGCTTATCCCTCAGCCCTCGCAGCGCCGTCTCCTCCCTTATTCCGTCCAGCGCCTTCCGGCGCGCCGCCTCAACGTCCGTCAGCAGCCCCTTTTCGTCCGTCATGCCCTTCAGGAAATCGGGGTATTTTTCCGTCAGGATGGACAAAATTTTGAAGTACTCTTCGCTCCCCTTTGTCGTCTTTTGCAGCGCGTCAAACAGCTGGTTGGCGGAGGCCTGCTCTTTGGCTACCGCCTTCTCCGTTTCGGTCA
>JAIRXY010000199.1 GCA_031268055.1 Prevotellaceae bacterium
CTGCTTCTGTCGGAGTTGCGTGAGAGTTCAACCCCATGCAAGGTTGATGTATGGGGGATGCGTTGGCTACCTTCCTGCGTGCTGCATCTGCGCAGTTTGTGCGGGTTATGGGGCTGTCTTAAAAGTCCGTTTGAAGGCATTTGTCATTGCGGGCTTGATCCGCAATCTCCTGATAAAACAGCGCTCAAATTTTAGGGAATCTTGCTCAAGCGCTGGATGACAGGCTTTTGAGACAGCCCCATATCGGGCTTTCAGCTCTGAAAGGCGGCTATCAGCAGCGTAGGACGAATGTGGGGCTTGGAAAAGCCAATCCATTCCGAGCTATGGAGAGGCAGCTTAGGGCTAAATGATAGGTGACATTATTTTGAGGGGGGGCTTACTTTTGAAAAATGAAAATTTAGAAAAAAACAAATAATCCCAAAATGTCCTTGAAATATAATTACCTGATAACCAATGTGTTTTTCTAATGGACATCATTAGAAAAATTTCACTATAACAATTTGATTATAAATAATATACGTCACACTAATTCGCAAAAAACCGGTTGATTTTTTTATGAGCTAATGCGCTAATGGACATTTTGGGATAATTCCTAATTCCTAATTCTTAATTCCTAATTTTTAAGTATGTCTTTGATGCCGCCAATGGAGCTGAGGATACCCGTTGCTTCGTAGGGCAGGTAAACGGTTTTGTTATCCTCGCCGGAGGTCATCTCCTTGAGCGTTTCGAGGTAGCGCATAGCGATGAGGTAGCTCATCGGGTTGCCATTTTTAGCGGCAACAGCCTCCGAAACCTTGCGGATAGCTTCGGCCTCGGCTTCGGCCACCTTGACGCACGCCGCCGCCTCGCCTTCGGCGTTGAGTATTTGCGCCGACTTGTTACCCTCAGCGCGGTTTATCTCGGATATTTTGTATCCCTCGGCCTCCAGAATCTGCGACTGCTTTAGCCCTTCGGCCTCAAGGATTTTTGCGCGGCGGTCGCGCTCGGCGCGCATTTGCTTTTCCATAGCGTCGCGAATATCCTTTGGCGGGTTGATATCCTGCAGCTCCACGCGGTTTACCTTCACGCCCCACTTGTTGGTAGCGTCGTCGAGGATGATGCGCAGCTTGCTGTTGATGGTGTCGCGCGAGGTGAGCGTTTCGTCGAGGTCTAGCTCGCCAATGACGTTACGCAGCGTTGTTTGCGTCAGCTTCTCAATGGCCAAGGGGAGGTTTTCTATTTCGTACAGCGCCTTTACGGGGTCGGTAATCTGGAAGTAGAGTAGGGCGTTGATTTCGGTGCCCACGTTGTCGCGGGTGATGACGTTTTGCTTTGGAAAATCGTATACCGTTTCGCGAAGGTCTATGCGCGGGCGCTTGCGGAAAGCGGCTATTGGCTCGCCGCGGTAGCCCGTTACGATGTAGCGCCACGTAATTTCGCGGGGCTTGTCAAGAATCGGAATCAGGATGTTGATGCCGGATGTGAGCGTACGGTCGTAGCGGCCGAGCCGCTCAACCACGATAGTTTCGGATTGCTGCACAATTTTGACGCCCGAAAGCACAAACAGCACAGCAAAGATGGCAAGGCCAATCAGGATAATAGTTCCACCAGTCATAATTTTTTTTTGCTTTAAAAGATTCAACAATTCAACAACTTCATGATTTTATAGCATCATGATTTCATGTATCTTACTTCATTTAGAGTTTACTTCACTATTTGGAAATTTTTACTACCAAAATAACGCTATCCACCTTTACAATTTCCACCTGTTCGCCCTTTTCAACGGCGACGTTGCCCTCGGAAACCGCCTTCCAGTCGTCGCCGTCCACCACCACGCGGCCTTGTCCGGTAGCGGGGTCTATGCGCTCGCTCACGCGGGCTGTGCGCCCCACCAAGCTGTCGACGTTGGTGAGCACGTTTTTCGTCTTCTTGTACAGGTAGCGCATCGCCAGCGGACGAACGCCAACAAAAGCCGCCAGCGTTGCCAGCGAAAAAAGCAGCAGCTGCGCAGCGACTCCGCCGCCCAGCAGGGCAGCCACGCTACCCGCTGCACAGCCAATAGCGATGCACGCCATAAAGAAAGAGGGCGTAAACATTTCGAGAATGAAAAAGATTACCGCCGCAAACATCCAGAGTTGCCAAATTTCTACGCTCATTTTGTTACTTGGTTTTTGTAAATTTATTTGAGGCATAAAGGTAAGTAAAAAATGGCAAACTTGTATCCGTAAAGGCAACCGTGCTATAAAAATCGCTAACCTTTCTCCAAAAAAATCGCTATTGTCCGATAAAAATTGGCTAAAGTACAGCGTCTTTCGTAGAGACGCGGCATTGCCACGTCTCCATTATGTCGTGCCTCCCATTACCAAATTATTATTTCAATAAAAATATTTCGAGGCTTCGCCACCGTATTTCTACCCAAAAAATGCGCGGAACGGCAGCCTTGCTCTGCGTATGCAAAAAAAAATATGCTGCTTGTTAGGAGGTTAGAAAAAAAATAGCAAATATTTTTGCAGATATGAAATTAGTTGCTACCTTTGCAGTCCGTTTTTGAAAAATGGTGGCAGCAACCAAGCACGCGGTTTGCCAAAGCATAATGAGTACGGGGGATTAGCTCAGCTGGCTAGAGCACCTGCTTTGCAAGCAGGGGGTCATCGGTTCGAATCCGTTATCCTCCACCAGAGGTAGCCTCGGCTACCCAAAGTTCTTTGACGTCATGTAGCAAGAAGAAGTAACGAGAAATACAATAAAAAAAAGCAAGCCTACCTTACACTTCGCCACCCACCGAGCCGATAACGGTGTAATGGGTTGCGCGGAGCGTAAGCAAAGCAGCAACAGCAATAGAATTTTAGAATTAAGAGTAAAAAATGGGTCTGGCGCGCCGGGCGGCGCGCCAGCTTCACACACGAGAAAT
>JAIRXY010000200.1 GCA_031268055.1 Prevotellaceae bacterium
GGATTCTCATGGGCAACCGCCTGCCTATCCCGCCACAGCCCCGGCTGCCTGTTTTTTAACCAAAATATTCCAGAAGAAACGTCGGGCGGGTAGTACTCTTTGACTTCGGTGCGCACCACCTCACCCTTGAATTGAAACACCTTTTCGCAGCCCTCCTTGGTAAAGCCAATGGCGCGCGAGTAAAGGGCGGAGGCTACGCGGGCATCGGCGCTTTCTTTGCCGCGCAGAATGCACTCCGAAAACTCCAGATGCTCGTGCTTCCATTTGTTTAACGTTGATTCGGAAATGTTAAATAGCTCTGCAAGGCTTTTATCCGTTGCCCCCAGCAGGCAGTGCCGAAATGCTTGGTCGGCATACTCTTTTTTGTACGCAGTAGGGCGACCGCCGGGGTGCTTGCCGGCGAGTGACTTGGGAGCGGTGGTAGGCTTGGCCTTGGCTTTTGGTTTGGCCTTGGCATTTGTTGCCTTATTGGTTTTCTGTTGCTCCTGCTTGGTTGTGGGTTTGGGTATTTTCTGCGCCATCGAACATTACTTTTGCAAGGTCGAGGCACGTTTCAAAGGCGGCTATTTCAACGTTTAGCTCAATAAGCTTTCGCTTGTTGAAGCTGTCCGGCAATGTAGCAACTTCGCATTGCACAACTTTGATTGCTTCCCGCTTTCTTTGGAGCATGCCCTCTAATACCTCAATGTAAGTCATAGTTATTTGCTTCATGGCGCATAATGGTTTAGCGTTACGCGCCAAAGTTAGTAGTTATTTTTTTCTTTAGCAAGTTTCCCCGATACCGGGAAAAATCAATTTGGTGGTGGTGCCTCCCGTACCTCATTACCAGCTCTACCTGCCGGGGGTAAACCATCTTTAGGAGGCGGCTCTTTTCCTCTGTTCCCTGCCCGTAGATTTCGCTGGTGTTGCCGCCTTTCATGCGCTGCGTGGCTATCTTTTCGCACATGTAGGTATGGAAAAGCATGGTGCAGCAGCCAGCCTCCAGCATGTCGAGCGACAGTATCACATCTTCGTTGTACCGGCCCCGCCAGCGGAACGGGCTATCTGTCTTTATCAGGTTGCAGGAGAAAATCCGCGTGTTGATGATGAGCGGATGCTGCTTCTTCCTTCGGGGCACGAACATGGCGTACTGCATGCCCGCCATCGTAACGTTGCTGTAGTGGTCAACAAACCGCTCTACGCAGGCGAAAGTGTCGTACTTGGCAACGTACTTTTGGTTGCTGTTGTACACCATAAACCGGCGGATGTTGTCATCAACTATCCAGTGGTACGGCGCACCCTCCTTTTTGGCCACATCCCACCCGAAGTTTCGGGCTGCCCCGCTGCCCGTGCGCGGGTTTTCCTCGTAGGGTACGCCGTCGCACGTGTCGTACTGCCGCTTGTAGCTCATGTCGAGCGCAAGCAGCTTGCTTTCCGGCAGCACGCGCCGGTAGAGGTCATACTCCTGCGGCTCAACAATAACACGGTAGCGGTCAACGCCCATGCTGTCGAGCGCTTTCCACGTAAGCCCGTTGCTGTGGCGGCCTTTGGAGGGTATGAATATGGGGATGCTGCTACTCATAAGCCTCCGGTGATTTTTCTTTTTCCTTAAACGGAAAGTAGGTTGACCTTGTTTTCGAGGTGATGGGCAAGCCCGTTAGCTCCAAGAAGCGCCTAAAGTCATCTTCGCTGTCGAAGTGCACAATCAGGGTTTTCTTGGCGGTGCAGTCCTTGTTGGCGTAGCTGAACTCCCCGAACGCGTCAAACTCGGCGGCGGGGTCATTCTTCACCCCTACATCGGCATCAAAGGTAAAATCCCATTCGCCCAGCGTATCGATGTCGAAATCGTCAGCCAGCAAGTCTAAGTCAAACGTTGAGGTGTCGGAGGTGCGATTGTCGGCCATAGCGAGCAGCTTACGCCGCTCGTCGGTGGTGGTGAGGTCGGTGCGCTTAATGGCTATCAGCTCCGTGCCGTCGCTCTCCACGACGCGCACGGTGAGCCCCAGCGCGCTTGCCTGCTCAAACACGCCGTTGCCGGCCACAATGACGTTATCGCGGTCTACGACGATGCTGCGGCCTGCGCCGCACTCCGTGAGGCTCTTTTTGATGAGCTCCTTGTTGGCGTCGCTGTGCCGACGGTAGTTGCGCTTGTCCAGCGTTAGCTCCGTGGCGGTGCATTGGCTTTCTTTCTGTTCCATACGATTACTAAAAAAACCGCCTGCCCCAACTGAGCATGCAAGGCAGGCGGAAAACCATGAAAACAATCGAACATTCGCTGCAAATGTAGCAAATAGCGGCGTGAGGACGTAACCGCTACCTCCCCGCTGCTGCCGGAGTGTCAAGAAGTGTGCACATTTTTTTCACTAAGTGCATTTTTTGATTATATTTGACTTGGAGAAAAAAAAAGATTTACGATAAATTACGGGTTTTGTTAAATACCTTACTTTACCCTATACCCCACGCCGCCCACTACGCCCCCTCCGTGCAGGTTATATCCCGCGCTAAATTGCCACTTTTTGTACCCCACCTGCACCACCGGCGCGGCCAGCTCCCTGCCTGCCAGCAGCGAGGCGTACACCTGCACCTTTGGCTCCGCGGCCTGCACAACGGTGGTAGCCGTAATGTAGGTTGGCCGCCTGTTCTGAAACATCAGGCGGCGGCTGCCTATGCGGTTTTGGCTCACCGCCTCGCTCAGCGCAATAAAGGCGCTCGTATCGTTCAGGAGCGTGTCCGAGTAGTACTGCGTGGCGAAGTAGGCCAGCAGGATAGCCCCCGTATCCACGCCAACGTACACCGTATCCGGCGGGG
>JAIRXY010000231.1 GCA_031268055.1 Prevotellaceae bacterium
TGGCCGGTAGCGTAGACAAATTCATGAATCGCCTGAGCTCTTTTTTTGCCGGCATACCCTACGACCTGAACAACAAGGAGGAAAAGCACTACCAAACGGTATTCTTCATTTTCTTTCGCTTGATGGGGCAGTTCATTCAGGTAGAGCAGCGCAGCGCAGTAGGCCGAGCCGATGCCGTGGTGATTACAAGCGATACGGTGTTTGCTTTTGAGTTCAAGCTCTCCGAAAGCGCCACCGCCGAGGATGCAGTAAAGCAGATAGACGACAAAGGCTACCTGAAGCCCTACATCGCCAGCGGCAAAAAACTGGTGAAAGTTGGCGTAGAGTTCAGCACGGAGGTGCGAGGAATAGGCCGGTGGGCTGTGGAACCTTAGATTTTCCGATTATTTCTTTTTTTTGTTGCGACGAAATCATGCCAAATCAAAAAAATCACAGTGCAGACGAGTGGTAGCGAGAAGATTCCACCGGCGGGTCTGCTAAGGTTCAATCTCCTCTGCGTATACGTATTTGTATTGCATTTGCAATCGGATTTTCGCCGACAAAGATGAAGTACCCTCCTCCCCCCGCGCCGCTTAGCTTCCAGCCTAAAGCGTTATCTTTATATTTGCTCAGAATGTTCAAAATATCATCGGTTACCATGTGCGGGTACATGGCAACCTGAGCCTCGAAGCTGCTGCGCATGGTATCCCCAAAGCGCTGCACATTTTTTTCCTGTATGGCTTCCCAGCAGCCAGCGGCTGCGCGGCTAAGCTTTTGGGCATTTTCGGGCGTAATGTTCGTTTCGGAGAGCACGTCGTAGGTGTTGTGTCGGGGGTAAAGCGGAATGAGCCACAGGCGTTTTTCTATCCACGACAGAATGCTGTTGTCCTGCTCCGTATCAATCTTGGATGGCCAGAATGTGCCGTCATAGTGCAGCCTGTTCAGCCCTGGCAGCACAATCCCCAACGAGTCCTGCGACCCGCTAACATACTTTGTTCCGGGGGGATTTTCGAAGCAAAAAAGCGTTTTTGCCAGCTTCTCTTTATTCCCTGCCGGAATATCCACCTGCCACAGCTCAATCGCTTTTTTGCGCGAGCTGGTTGACATGCCGCTGCGGTCGTTAAAGTCGTAGTCCGGCTCAACGGAGATGGTCAGCACCGAGCCGGGGCACAAGCTGCTGACGTTAGGCTGGTCAAGCCACCCGCCGGCCAAGTCAATGCGGTAGGGAATACGGCACTCGCTGCGCAGGGCGGTTGTAGAGCGCACCGGAAGATTTTCGTGCGGAACGCGCCTGCTGACAACGTAAGCTATCCCTAAATCTCTGCACAGCAGCTCCTTCAAATTGCTGTGCCCGTCGCTGTTTACAAAAAGAATATCAGGCTTCAGGGCTTTGATTTCGTCCATAAAATCAATAAGCCCGCTACCGCTGTTTACCCATGCCTCCTTTACAGCTTTCAGCGATTTTACCATATAAAGGCGCTCCTGCTCGTTGTTGATAGGCCATCGGGCTTTCAGCTCGTAAAGAGTTTTATCCGAGCCTATGCCAACGTACAGCTCGCCGTGCGTGGCGGCCTCTTCAAAAAATGCCACATGCCCGCTGTGGAGCATGTCGTAGCACCCGCTTACAAAAACTTTTTTCATGATGCTAAAGCTTAAATTTTAGGCTGTAAAGGTAAAGCTTATTTTTGTTGTGGCCAACTCCCACCGCTCGCCGCACGACAAAATCAGGTCTCCGTTAGGGTTAGCCGCTGATTTTTTGTTTTTTATATGCCGATATGTAGTTACAAAAAATTTATGTACATTTGCAGAAAGAATTGAACCCCAAAAGCTGAATATACGACTTTCATTTTTATTTTTCGACTATTTATGATATCAACTTCTACCCTTGCTTTTTTGCGCAAGCTAAGCAAAAACAACAACCGTGAATGGTTTAACGCGCACAAGAACGAATACCTTTCCGCCAAGGCCGACGCCGAGCAGCTGGCCATGCAGCTGGTGGCGGGTATCAGAGAATTTGACGACAGCGTAGGAGAGCTGGAGCCCAGGGATTGCATGTTTCGCATTTACCGCGACGCTCGCTTCTCGTACGACAAGTCGCCCTACAAGACCAACCTTGGCATAGTGGTGCAGCGTGGCGGCAAGAAAACCTCCTTTGCCTGCTACTACGCGCACATAGAGCCGGACAGCTGCTTCCTGAGCGGGGGTATTTACATGCCGGAACCGCCCATTCTCAAGGCGCTGCGGCAAAGCATTGACGTAAACTCTGAGGAGTTTTTGGAAATTATAGCAGAGAAAAATTTCAAGAAATACTTCTCCGCTATTGCTGACGCAAACAAGCTGGTAAAGCCGCCGCAAGGCTTCAACAAAAATTCGCCGGTGGTAGAATTTCTCAAGCAAAAAGATTTTTACGTTATGCGCGGCGTGGCGGACGAGGAGATATGCGGAAAAACTTACCTGAAGCAAACGCTGCAAGCGTTTAAAGCGCTCAAACCCCTTAACGACTTCTTTAACGCTGCAATAGAAGATATAAGCTCTTGAAGAAATATCACACTTTCCTCACGGGCAGCTTCTCCGCCCTTCGCGACGGCCTGACCATGCTGGAAAAACTGCAAAGCCGC
>JAIRXY010000209.1 GCA_031268055.1 Prevotellaceae bacterium
CGTTCGACATCAGCGGGTCGCCGCTGTACGCCGCATGGGGATTTGGGGCTAATAAGCGCCTCGCGCCGCCTACCCAGCAGCAGGTGGACAGCCTAAAGCAGCTTTGCGGCATGAGCAAGTTTTCTATCGCCAACAACCGCCTTGTAAAATCAGACCCGCGCGCTCAGCTCAACGCCAACGCCGTAGCAAAAGGCTACACGGTTGATGTGGTAGCGCGCTTTCTGGAAAGCAAAAATATCACCTGCTACATGGTCGAAATCGGCGGCGAAATCCGCTGTAGCGGCGTAAAGCCCAACGGCGACAAGTGGACTATCGGCATTGATAGCCCCAAGGACGGCAACTTTACCCCGGGCGACGACCTTGCAAGCATACTGGAAATTAGCGATATGGCGATGGCCACATCGGGCAACTACCGACAGTTTTACATGAGCGGCGACGAAAAAATACCGCACATCATCAACCCTGCTACGGGATACCCGGCACGCAACAGCCTGCTTAGCGCAACTGTTGCTGCCGCCAGCTGCGCGGCTGCCGATGCGTACGCCACGGCTTTCATGGTTATGGGGGTGGATAGCGCAAAGGCTTTGCTCGACAGGAGCAGGGAGCTGGAAGGTTTTTTGATTTTTTCCGAGCAGGAGCAGCTTCAGACTTACGCCACACCAAAGTTCAAAGATTGGTTGATAAAAAATAAATTTTAATTCTCACTAAAACAACAAAAAAAAATGAAAAGAACAACTTTATTCGCGGGATTGCTGATGATTTCGGCCACCGCATTTGCACAAAACATCAAGCTTCCGGCTCCGCAGCAGAACGGCGGGAAGCCGCTCATGGAAGCGCTATCGCAGCGCAAAAGCGCGCGCGAGTTTGACGCTAAAGCGCTCAGCGAGCAAACGCTGTCAAACCTCCTGTGGGCAGCCTACGGCTTTAACCGCGATGGTATGCGCACTGTACCTTCGGCTAACAACAAGCAGGAGTTCGAAGTTTATGCGGTTACAGAGAAAGGAGCATACCTCTACAACGCCAAGGAAAATACGCTGGAGCTCGTGAGCGACAAAGATTTGCGCTCACAAACAGGAAAGCAGGGGTTTGTAACCACAGCGCCGCTCAACCTTGTTTTTGCCTACGATACCAAGGCAATGCCGGACGAAAAGGTGGCCTACGCCGACTGCGGATTTATTTCGCAAAATGTTTACCTGTACTGTGCTTCGGAAGGGCTGGCAACCGTTGTCCGCGGTGGCGGAATAAGCAAAGAAGACCTTGCAAAAGCAATAGGCCTGAAAGACGGGTACGCCATTGTTTTTTCGCAAACGGTAGGATACCCCAAAAAGTAGCAAAAGATTGGTGCGAGGGGGGCTACGTTGTCCCCTGCACAAAATCATAACACGCAGCTGCTCCTCTTTGGAGTAGCTGGTATTTTAAGAAAAGCCTTTTTGGTCGCCACCCTCGGCTTGGAACTTTTGATAATGATAGCACACGGATGAAACGGATTGAACGGATGAAGACAGATTTTTTGGGATTTTGGATTGAAATCCGCCATCGGCCTATTTTGTCTGAATCAGGATTGGCGGGATTGGCATAGCTGGATTTTGAATGTAGCCACGCCTCCGCGAAAATGGAGGATTTATCCGCATTAATCCGTTCAATCCGCTTCATCCGCGTGCTATAATTGACGGCATACGGGGGGCATTCAAAATTCAAAATTTTCAATTAAATCTGCATCAGCTCGAGAAGCGGACTAACAAATTTCGGTAGGCCGAGAAAATTTTTGACTTCGAGACAAAGCCTATGTAGATGTTCTCGCTGCTCACCACCGGAAGATTCCATGCCCCTGAATTTTCAAACTTCTCCAGCACTATCTCCATGCTTTCATTTTCCACCACTACGTCGGGAGGCGAGGTCATGTAGTCCTCTACGGTGGCGGTATCGTACAGCTCATGGTGGAACATCTCCTTGCGCATGTCGTCGAGCAGCACAATGCCCACAAGCCGCCCGTCGCTGTCGGTAACGGGAAATACGTTGCGCCGCGACTTTGCTACCGTGCTCACCAGCTCCCCCAGCGTTGCCCCCACGGGCACAGGGTTGAAGTCGTGCTCTATCAGGTCGTCGGTACGCAGGAGGGTGAGCACAGCCTTGTCCTTGTTCTGCGTTCGCAAGTCGCCGGTTTGCGCCAGGCGCTTGGTGTATATGGAGTGCGGCTCAAAGTAGCATATCACCGCGTAGGCTGTAACGGAGGTTAGCATGAGCGGCAGGAGGAGGGCATAGCCGCCGGTAATTTCGGCTATGAGGAATATAGCGGTGAGGGGTGAGTGCATCACCGCCGCCATAAGCCCCCCCATGCCCACCAGCGTAAAGTTGGCCTCGGGCAGGGCTGCTGCGTGGCTAAAAGAGTTGACCAGCTTGGCCAGAAAGAATCCGCAAATGCCGCCCAAAAAGAGCGTTGGGCCAAACGTTCCGCCCACGCCGCCGCCGCTGTTGGTGGCCGACATCGCAACCACCTTAAACACCACCACCAGCAAAAGGTAGACAAAAATAAACCACGTGGCCTCCTTCAGGGAGTCGGGGAAAAGTGAACCCTGAAAAATGGCGCCGGGGTCGTCGTTGAGCAGGGCGGTGAGCACGCCGTAGCCCTCGCCGTAGAGGGGCGGAAACATGAAGATGAGAATCCCCAGAATACTCCCCCCCACCAGCAGCTTGCGCCACCGGCCCTTGATCTTTTTGAATTTGCTCTCAATAAAAAGCGAACCTCGCGTGAAGTACAAGCCTACCATTCCGCAAAAAACGCCCAGCAGCAGGTAGTAGGGCAGGTTGCACAGCACGTATGGCTGCGTTGCGTTGGCAAACTCAACGTCGGAGCCAAGCAGAAAGTATGACACCAGCGTTGCCGATACAGCCGAAATGAGCAGCGGCACAATGGAAGATAGCGTAATATCTATCATGAGCACCTCAAGCGTAAAGATAACGCCTGCCAGCGGCGCCTTGAAGATTCCGCCAATGGCGCCTGCCGCTCCGCACGCCAGCAGCAACGTGATATTTTTGTAGTTGAGGCGCAGCAGCTTTCCAATGTTCGAGCCAATGGCCGAGCCGGTGAGCACAATAGGCGCTTCTGCGCCCACCGACCCGCCAAAGCCAATGGTTATGGAGCTGGCCAGAATAGAGGTGTAGGTGTTGTGCCTCGGCAGCCTCGAATCCTTTCGCGATATGGCGTAGAGCACGCGCGTCACGCCGTGGCTAATGTTATCCTTCACCACGTACTTTACAAAAATAACGGTGAGCAGCATCCCAAGCGCGGGGTAAGCAAGGTAGAGGATGTTGGCGCCGTCCATTCTATCAGCCAGCCCCACGAGGTTGTGCTGAACAAAGTGCACGGTGTTTTTGAGTAGCACGGCCGCCAAGCCGCTCAGCAAGCCGGTAATGACGCTTAGCACAAGCATCAGCTGCCGCTCGTTTACGCGCTTGACTCGGGTAGTAAGGTATCTGACTAAAAGTTGGGTATTGGGCATGCTTCGTAAAAAAAGAAGCGCAAACTTACATGAAAATCATGAATTTTACAAGCGCATACGATGATTTTTTTACAGCAAAATGACGGCAAAAAATGCTATCTTTGCTAATTGCTAATTATCAATTCAAAAAAAACAGAGCATCAGATGATAGCCATTCGCAAACAACGTATCTTGGGGGCTGCTATAGGGTTAGCGGTACCTCTTGCCGCCTTCTTCATTTCGTACATACAGTACAGCAGCGCCTTCACGCTGCCGCAATATCTGCAATTCTTGGAATCGCGCAGCGTGCTCTCCAAGGTGCTCAGCTTGTGCGTAGTGCCCAACCTCGTTGCTTTTTTTGTGGCCATCACCTTCAACCGCGATTCGGTAGCGCATGGGGTGCTGCTCTCGACCATAGGGCTGGCGCTGCTTGTAGCGGTGGTATACTTCACGATGTAACCCGTTTCGGGTTGCGTAAGATAGGCAGATGATGGCTATTTGCTTGACAATGTCCTCAATTTTTATCGGACAATAATAGTGTGATTCTTAATTCTTAATTCTTAATTCTTAATTTCCCAACAGCTCCTTAGCATTTTTTATTGCGGCTTCGCCAAGCGATTGACCGCTAAGCATTTTTGCAATTTCTGTAACCCTCTCACTATCGGAAAGCTGCCGGATGTTGGTGATTGTGCCGGCGTTTGTTTCTTCTTTGTACACAAGGAAGTGCGTTTGCCCTTTGCTCGCTATCTGCGGCAAGTGCGTAATGTTCACCACCTGAATAGACTTACCCAAGCTGCTGATAATTTTTCCCATTCTATCGGCAACCTCGCCCGAAACGCCGGTATCTATTTCGTCAAAAATGATGGTAGGCAGGTTGCCCGTCCACGCCACGAGCGACTTGAGGCTAAGCATCAGCCGAGATATTTCGCCACCCGACGCCACCCGCGCTATGTCTTGCGGCTGCATACCCTTGTTGGCGGAGAAGAGGAATCGGATTTCATCTTTTCCGTCGGCAGCAAGCTCCGGCAGCGTTGTATGCTCCACCAGCATTGCCGCGCTGGGCATCCCCAGCTCTTTCAGCAT
>JAIRXY010000036.1 GCA_031268055.1 Prevotellaceae bacterium
CAAGCCGGGCCCTGCTACCCGAAAATCGGTCGGCCACCGCATCATCGAGGCATGGCAAAGCAAGGACAGGGGCGGATTTCACGATTTTGGAAAGTTCTACATTGAGGGTAATGCGATGGTGGGAAGCGAGGCCGTAGCTGCCGACAACTGGAAAGGCGGCGTTGACTTTAAGGTCTACGAAGAGCAGCTGGGCATTAGCGTAGACTATGCGGAGGGGAGCGAAAACTACCCAAAGTTAGCTCACGCCGTGCGGCTACAGGAGCCTATTAGCGTCATGCCGGTGCAAACCGGCACGGCGCAGGAAGCCTACGAAAGCGTGCTGCACAGCGCCGGAGCAAGCAGGGTGCGCGACGCTATTGACCTCCGTATTGTTGACGAGGTGCGCAAGGGAACTTTTACCTACGGTAAGAATGGCCTCATTGATTCGCAAACCGAGGTGGGCGGCCTACCAACGCTAAAAAACTTTCCTGCGCCCTTAGATACCGACGGTGATGGCCTACCCGACGCATGGGAGAAAAATCACAACCTGAATCCCAAAGATGCCGCCGACGGCGTAGCGTACACGCTGAACGCCGACTATACCAATCTGGAAATATACCTTGAGGAAATTTTGAATTTTGAATTTTGAATTTTAAATTGGCTTGCGCCACTATTTGTCCGCATTATTCATGCTGGCTGCCAACCCGAAACAGGGGCTGTCTCAAAAGCCCCTTTGAGGGCATTTGTCATTGTAGGCTCGACACGCAATCACCTGATAAACAGCACTTAATTTTTAGAGAATACCGCGTCAAGCATGGGATGAGAGGCTTTTGAGACAGCCCCCGTTCAGGATTGCGTGAGTGCTGAATTTCATCTTAAATCACTCAAATCAAAAAAATCACAGTTCATACAAGTGGTCGCGAGAGGATTTCATTCAAAGTTCAAAATTTCTAACCGCTATCTTACAACCGGATAAAAAGCCTCCGGCACGTACTCCACCTCGCTTTTGCTGCCGCTTATCACCACGGAGATTATGTCAAACTGTACATCGTACGTAAGAGCAAATCGCTGCATGTAAGCGTTGGCGGCGGCTATGGTATGCTGCTGCTTGCGCCTGTCGATGCTCGCCTGCGGCGGTACCAAAAAGTTTGCGCTGCGCGTCTTGACCTCCACTACGTGCAGCGTTGAACCTTTTTGGGCTACAATATCCAGCTCCTTGTGCCCCCACCGCCAGTTGGCGTCGCGTATGGTAAATCCATGCGCCAGCAGGTAGCTTTTGGCGGCTTCCTCGCCACGTTTTCCAAAATCTAAGGTGTCCATAAGCATTTTTGGCTATACGATTGCATTGCTGCAGCATTAAGCTCATTTTGCAGCAGAAAGAAGCGCGAAGTTACGCAAAAGTTTTGCAAAAAGCGCAAATCGCCACCTGCTTCGGCGACAATTTCAGCTGCCACCCGCACAAAAAATAATGTTAATGTGGCGTAACCAAGCATTTTTTGTCTATTTTTGCAGCCTCAATGTCCATGCGTATATTCCAGAATTGTTGCGCAAAAAAATCCCGTCAGGGGGGTTAGCTGGAATAGGCCATGCCGATTGACAAACTTGCAAATCGTTGAATTCAATGGAAGTACAATCTTTACCCTCGAAGCTGCTGGAGAGCGCCGTACAGGAAATGTCGTCGCTGCCGAGCGTGGGGCGCAAAACCGCGCTGCGGCTCGTGCTGCACCTGCTCAAGCAGCCGCGCGAGCAAGTTGAACGGTTTGGCATGTCCTTTATTACGCTGCGCAACGAGGTAAAAAAATGCCGCGTATGCGGCAACATTTCAGATAGCGACACGTGCCGCATATGCTCCAACCCCCGCCGCGACCACAGCACCGTCTGCGTAGTTGAGAGCATCAAGGATGTGATGTCTATCGAAGGCACAGGGCAGTACAGCGGCGTGTACCACGTGCTGGGCGGCATAATCTCGCCAATCGACGGCGTTGGCCCGTCGGACTTGACGTTCGACGAGCTGGTGGCGCGCGTGGCCACGGGCAACGTGAAGGAAGTTATCGTTGCGCTCAGCACCACTATGGAGGGCGAAACAACCGCCTACTACCTTTACAAGAAGTTGCACGAGCGCTCCGTGCAAATCTCCGCGCTGGCGCGTGGCGTAGGCTTTGGGGATGAGCTCGAGTATACGGACGAAATTACGCTGGGACGCTCCATAAAAAACCGCACGCCGTTTGAGAATATTTTTGGGAGCAGGCAATGATGGAGGTGGAGAATGGAAGAAAAATTTTGAATTTTGAAATGGTTGCGGTCATTTGTCTGAACTGTGATTTTTTTGATTTTTTTGATTGGGACATGATTTTTTATCGCAACGCTCATGACCCTAACAGGGTTTAAAACCCTGTTAGGGTGGGTGATATTCGACCAGTAGGGGCAGGGCATGCCCCTACGTAATTCGAATCTGCAACCCGTATTATTTAAAGTATGGCCGCCATTTTGCGTATCTGCGCAAGGCGGTCGAGCAAAGATTTATCGCGGCTTGCTACCTGCATGTTATACTCGGTTTGAATGTGAATTAGCGAGTAGGCAGGAATGCCCAAAGCTGCCTCAAACATCATCGCCGTAGCGGTGGTAAGTGGGCGACGTTCGTTAAGAATGTCGTTCAAAACTTTATACGACATCCCCATTTGCTTTGCCAAACGGCTTTGCGAAAGCTTGCGGTATTCAATTTCATCTTTTAGCACTTCGCCCGGATGCGTGGGAGTAAACCCGAACTTCATATTTGCTGCCATAGCGTGCTTATTTTACTTGTAATGGTTTGACAATTCTATAATGCTGCATATTGTTACAGCTGTTTTGGAAGCTACTTTTGCTGTTTTGAGCTCAATGGGTTGCGGTCATTTGTCTGAGCTGTGATTTTTTTGATTTTTTTGATTGGGACATGATTTTTTATCGCAAAGTTCATGCCAGCTCATGACCCTAACAGGGTTTAAAACCCTGTTAGGGTGGGTGATATTCGACCAGTAGGGGCAGGGCATGTCCTGCCCCTACGTAATCCGCAATCTGCAACCCGTATCATTTAAAGTATGGCCACCATTTTGCGTATCTGCGCAAGGCGGTCGAGCAAAGATTTATCGCGGCTTGCTACCTGCATGTTATATTTAAGCTGCAAGCGCATAAGCGAATCAGCAGGAACATTCAAAGCTGCCTCAAACATCATTGCCGTAGTGGTGGTAAGTGGGCGACGTTCGTTAAGAATGTCGTTCAAAACTTTATACGACATCCCCATTTGCTTTGCCAAACGGCTTTGCGAAAGCTTACGGTATTCAATTTCGTCCTTCAGCACTTCGCCCGGATGCGTGGGGGTAAACCCGAACTTCATATTTGCCATAATATTTATTTGTAATGATTTGACAATTCTACAATGCTGCATATTGTTGCAGCCATTTCAGAAGTTACTTTTGCTGTTTTGAACTCAATCCGGTATTGGTCGTTTACGCGGACAGATTCCAAGCCGTCTTTGTCGCCTTTTAAAACTTCGTAATGTAAAGCATTGTATCGGTATAACTCTTCCACCCCTGTAACAGATTCGAGAATATCAACAGCTTTGCGGTACTTGGCGGCGATTTGTGGTTGAAAACGATGCTTTTTGTCCGTTGTTTTACCGGTATCGTACAATTCTTGCAAATACCCTTTATCAAACTTTATTTCCATATTCGTTTTCTAAATCGTGGTAAAGGTAATACTATTTTCTTACTTCCACAATAAAAGTGGATATTTTTTACAGATTCAACTTTTACGCTTTTAGCGGCCACACGCTACTACCGATACATATTTTCAAGATTTACTTCCCCCCCTCCACTACTGCGGCTGCGGCTGCATTTTTTCTTCCTTCTCGAACGCCTGCACAATTTTTCCTACCAGCACATGCCGGATGATGTCTCTCCTGTTGAACTCTACCACCCCAATACCCTTTATTTTACCGAGCATGCTCATGCATTTGGCTAAGCCCGAATCGTTTCTGTGCGGGAGGTCAACTTGCGTTACGTCGCCTGTGACGATGAACTTTGCATTTTTGCCCATGCGCGTCAAAAACATCTTCATCTGCGCAAGCGTTGCGTTCTGCGCTTCATCGAGTATCACAAAGGCGTGGTCGAGCGTTCGTCCGCGCATGAAGGCCAGCGGCGCTATCTGCACAACGCCGTCCTCCATGAACTTTTCCAGCTTTTTTACGGGAATCATGTCGTGCAGCGCATCGTAGAGGGGTTGCAGGTAGGGGTCGAGCTTTTCCTTCATGTCGCCCGGCAAAAACCCGAGGCGCTCTCCGGCCTCAATAGCAGGGCGGGTAAGGACGATTTTTTTCACCTCCTTATTCTTCAGCGCACGAACAGCAAGCGCAATGGCCGTGTAGGTTTTGCCCGATCCTGCGGGGCCAGCGGCAAAGAGCAAGTCGTTGCTCTCGTAGAGCGCCACCAGCTTTTTTTGGTTGGCCGTGCGCGCCTTAATGATGCTGCCGTTGTTGCCGTACACCAGCGTACTTTCGTCGTAGGCGCTGTCGTGCACCTCGGTGGCATTTTCGTGATATAGCTGCGTGATGGCCTCGTCGGTTACGCGGCCTCGCCTGTGGTAGTAGGCAATCAGGTTGATGAGCTTGTTTTCGAAATCGTCCACCTCGCTTTTTGAGCCCCATATTTTCAGCTCTCCGCCTCTCGCCACAATTTTCATCTTTGGGAAGCGCTCCACGAGGGCGTTGAAGTATACGTTGTTGACTCCGTAAAAGCTTACCGGATCGACGTTTTCAAGTACGATAATTTTTTCTGCCATTCAATAAAAATGTTACTCTGTAGCGCTATTAACTACCTCCGTGCTGTCGGAGATGATGATCTGAAGCTCATCGTCGGCGTACAGGGTGTAGGAGTTTTTTGTTTTCAGGAAAACAGTATTCTCGCCTTTGACCATGTAGAATTGCAGCGGCGCGGTGATGGGAAATGTAATGTCTTCGGTAAACTCCGAAATGGTTAACTTTTTTGTTGATTCGCCGGGCATCAGCTCCGACCCTATGCCTATCTCGCCAAGCTGAATTTTATCCATCCTGACGTTATGCACCTTGTTGGTTACCTGAATAGAGGCTTCCTCGTAGCACGAAGCCAACAACAGAAGCAGTAGAAATAAAAAATTGTATCTCATTGAAATTTTGAATTTTGAATTACGAATTTTGAACTACGAATTTTAAATTTTAAATTTTAAATTTTGAATTTTGAATCAGGATTGGTAAAGCCAACTCAAAATTCAAAATTCAAAATTTTCTACATGCTTGTTACCTCTACTTCAATCTCACCCATATTGGCGCTTGAGCTGTTTTCCTCAACCTTTAGCGGGAAGGAGAGCGTTGGCGTGTGTATGGTACGCTGTTGCCCTGCGGCAGACGAAACATCAAAGGATTGTATCTGAAAAATGTAGACGCCGGGGGTTAGGACAAAATAGTCGTTCAGCAAGCTGGCGTACTCACCGGCCGTTTGGAGGTCTTCAGGGTGCAGCATGACCTTTATCTGCACGGGGTAGGCTATCGGCTCTGTGGTTACGCGGTAGCCGCCAACATCTGACTTGTTGCTTACGTGCGCCGTATCCAAAGCGTAAGAGGCGGACGGCCGCTGCTTCTTGCCGTTGATGGTTACGGAAATATTGCGCAAACTGTCGGCTACAAGATACTTTTTTTCACCGTTGTCCGCAACAATGTAGGGCTTCAAAAACAAAATTATCTCGGAGAGCGCCACCTTTCCGGACGACGAGTACAGCGTGGGGTCGTTGTACGAGTAGGTATCGTAGCCGTCGTCCTTTGAGCACGACAGCATGAGGAGAAGGGCGAGAAGCGGCGCTATGGTAGCTACTTTTTTCATAATGCTTAGCCTATCATGTACGTTTTTTCCTTCAAAAAAACCCGCTCGTCCTCGGAGAGGTGCGGCGCAAGCGTTCTGTAAACATGCGAATGGTAGGTGTTCAGGTACACCGTCTCCTGCCACGTAAGCATCTTTATGTCAATGGCGTTAGTGTCGATGGGGCAGAGGGTGACCGGCTCAAACTTGAGGAATTTTCCGAACTCGTTTTCTTCGCCCTTTACTGTCAGCTCAAGGTTTTCGATGCGTATGCCGTACTGGTTTGCCCTGTAAATCCCCGGCTCGCACGAGGTGAGCATGCCCTCCTCAAGTATCGTTGGATTTTCGTTCAGGCGGATACTTTGCGGGCCTTCGTGGACGCAAAGGCAGTGCCCCACGCCGTGCCCCGTGCCGTGCAGGTAGGTAATGTAGTGCTGCATGAGGGGCTGCCGCGCCAGCATGTCGAGCTGCGCGCCGCGCGTGCCGTAGGGAAATATTGCCATAGCCAGCTGTATGTGGCCTTTGAGCACCAGCGTGTAGTCGGTTTCCTCCTGCTCGCTTGGCGTTCCCATGTGCAGCGTGCGCGTGATGTCGGTAGTGCCGTACTTGTACTGCGCTCCGGTGTCAATCAGGATGAAGGCGTCGCAGCCCAGCGCAATGTCGGTCTTAGGCGTAGCCGAGTAGTGCACGATGGCTCCGTGCTCCTTGTATCCAACAATGGGAGAAAAGCTCTCCCCCAAAAAGTCGGGGCACTCGGCGCGAAACGCGCGCAACTGCTTAGCCGCGCTGATTTCTGTAACCTTTCCGCT
>JAIRXY010000287.1 GCA_031268055.1 Prevotellaceae bacterium
CTTTTACTCGCAACTCCGAAGCAGCAAGATAGCGCATTGACTGCTCAGGTTTTATCCACGGTCCGCCGGACTGACTCCATCCGGGCGAATTGAAGATTCCTATTTCGATGTCCAGCTCGGTGGCGGTTTTCAGAGCCGTGTGCATCACTTCCCACCACTCGTCGCTGAAAATTTTGATATTTCCTCGGGGATATCCATCTCCGATATTCCCGATAAAGGCTCGATTAATACCTGCCTGCTTCATTGACTGCAAGTCTTTTATGACGGCGCCTTTCGAAATATTGTCATTTATCCAGTACCAATATACACCGGTTCGAATACTGTCGGGAGGGGTAACAAACCCTTTTTCTACTGCCGAAAAATCACTTGTGCAGCAGGGTAGCAAAATCGCAAATACTGCAACAACCGTAAGAATCGCATTAAAAATTTTCATTCTGATGCCCTATGTATTTTTATTTCACCATTGTCCAATAATAACCAAAAACATTTTTACAATAACAGCGCGCCTGATTATCAGACCAATTAATCTGGAGCGAGTCCGATTTGCGCAGGGAAATTACGGGCTGCTTTGCTCACGGCTGCTTACTTTTGCTATTCAGAGCCTTTTTCTCGTCACTTTTCAGCTTGCGCTCTACTTTCTTGATGTCTTCGGCGGGCGGCAGCAGCTCCGGAACAATCCCACGCTCCAGCAGCATTTTCCTTACTGCCGCATTGTTATCTACATGCTCCGTTTCGATTGGCGCAACGCCCTTCAAATCTTTTGTCTGCACATTAACAGAGGTCATACCCGCGGCCAAATCTTTGGCCTGTAGGTTAACCGTATGTAAGAAATCGGCGGCCGGACGATTGTCCGGAGCTCCTAATCGCCGCTTGAGCATAGCCGTGCTCAAATGGAACAACGCCTGATCGCCTTTGGAGCGAATAATGGCAAAGCCGTTGCTGTCTACTCCTCTTTCGTATAGTATCCCCGACAGCGCTTTCTCGGTTTCAGCGAGCTTAGTGCGGGCTTTCACGCGCTCGTAATCCAAAATGCGCTGCTCAATAATTTCGGCACGGCGCGTTTGCACGGCAAAGTAGTTCTGCGCAAATGCAATTTGCTCTTTCCTGCTGTCGCCGTTTTGTGCTATTAAGTAGCAGGCGTAGCGGGTAAGCAGGATGTCATCTACTTCTTTTTCAGCGCCTGAGCCAATCTCGACCATTTTGCCGACGTCAGCAAAATGGTAGTGGACATTCTCACCTGCGTTTTGGCATGCTTCTTTGGCTTTATCAATGGTGTTTTCAAAATTTCGCCACTGCGTATAGCCCAACAACTTTTGCAACTCTCGTGCGCTCCAGCACTCTACTCCCTCAACCTCGGCTGAAACGCCCTCAAATTGAGCAAATAATGATTGTATTTCTTCCGATTTCATACCATGACTCTTAATTGGTTATTGATTGATTGATTGTAAAACGGATTAAATCTTGTTAGCCCAACGTGAAACATCGGGCTAACGGAATATCCAAGAAGCGGTAAAGCGGCAAAGCCCCGAAATATTTTTGTTGCCAAGCGTAAGACCGCATATGTCCAAACATCAAGTAGCTACTCTCTGGATATGCTGAATGCTTAGCCCTCCACTTTCCACGTTTCGCCGCTGCTCAGCAGGTCGTCCACGCTGGTAATGGCGCGCTTTGCCGCTACCTGCTCTACCTGCTCGTGCACCCGCCTGTCGTAGGTGTCGCTTTTTACGGCGCGGATAATGCCAAGCGCTATGGGAAGATGGGGGGCTTTCATTGCGGCCAGCAGCGTGTGTATGCCGGGGTCGCTTTCGTAGGCGTCGTGCACCAGCAAATCCTTTTCGGTAGCGCCGTTTTTGCCCAGCTGCACCACCTTTAGCTTCATGCCGTCGAGCCCAATACCCAGATCCTTGTTTTTGCCAAAAATCATCGGCTCGCCGTGCTTTAGCACAATGGTTTTATCCTCGCGCACCTCTTTTGCTGCAAATTCGCTGTGCGTGCCGTCGTTGAATATCACGCAGTTTTGCAGCACCTCCACCACAGAGCAGCCTGCGTGAAGCGCAGCAGCCTTCATACACTCGGCGCTAAGCTTGAGCTCTACATCGAGCGAGCGGGCAAAGAAAGTCCCGCTTGCGCCGATTACCAGCTCGCCCGGATTGAACGGGCGCTCTACCGTACCAAACGGCGATGTTTTGGTCACCAGCCCCAGCTTTGAGGTAGGCGAGTACTGACCTTTGGTGAGGCCGTATATTTCGTTGTTGAACAGCAAAATGTTGATGTCAACGTTGCGGCGAATGGCGTGGATAAAGTGGTTGCCGCCAATGGCCAGCGCGTCGCCGTCGCCCGTAATTTGCCATACGCTGAGGTTGGGGTTGGCAACCTTCACGCCGGTTGATACGGCAGTAGCGCGGCCGTGAATGGTATGCATGCCAAAGGTATTCATGTAGTATGGAAAGCGCGATGAGCAGCCTATACCAGAGATGAATACAAAGCTTTCTTTGGGCGTATTCAGCGCCTCTGCCACCTCCGGCAGCGTCCGCTGTACCGAAGCTAATATTGCGTGGTCGCCGCAGCCCGGGCACCAGCGCACCTCCTGATCGCTCTTAAAATCTTGTGCAGTGTACATTTTTTTTAAAGAATGAAAGATTAATGAGTAATTTTACAAATTATGCAAGTGAAAAACATGTTCGCTGATTAACAAAGCGCAAACTTACTCGAAAAATTTGAATTTTACAAGCTAATGAAAAAAATCATTTACTACCTCACAGATTTTTTGCTGACGTGCACCCTTTTTTTGTAACGTAAAGTAAATAGCTTATTAAAGG
>JAIRXY010000070.1 GCA_031268055.1 Prevotellaceae bacterium
TCATGGACATGAAATGCCAAAAATCGGCGAAATATCTTGGCCTATACATCTTTTGTTCAAACCAAATACTATAAAAACAAGGCCATTTCTTAAAATCAGTGTAATTCCGTCAACCTCTCTCAAATTTTCAACTCTCGGATATTTTTGAACTATTGACCATTTCCGTGGCAATTTTTGTATTTCTTTCCGCTTCCGCAGGGACAGGGGTCGTTGCGTCCAACTTGCTTTTCGACGTGAACAGGAGCCGATTTTTGCGGCGCGTTGCCGGAGGCTACCAGCTCAGAGCGTCCTGTTTGTAGGCGGCTCATGTCGGTTTTGACGCGCGGCGCGGCGTTGCGCTGCACTGGCGCGCCGTCACGTAGCGGTATGTGCGCTTTGGTGAGCATGGACAGCACGTCGTGGTTAATTTTTTCCAGCATGCTGCGGAATAGCCCGTAGCTCTCCAGCTTGTAGATGAGCAGCGGGTCTTTTTGCTCGTAAGCAGCGTTGTGGGCAGCCTGCTTCAAGTCGTCCATTTCGCGAAGATGCTCCTTCCAATGCTCGTCAATCATGGCAAGAATTACCAGCTTGCTTAGCGCGCGGATCAGCTCTTTTCCCTCTGATTCGTATGCTTTTTTCAGGTTAACCAAAATCTGGAAAATCTTATGCCCGTCGCTCACCGGCACGACAATATTTTCGTAGCTGTTGCCCTGCGCCTCGTAAACATTTTTGATAACGGGGTATGCCTGCTGAGCAAGCGCTGCCATCTTGCGCTTGTAGGTTTCGAGCAGGTGCTCCTGTAGCGTATCAGTCAGCTCATCTGCCGATGCTTGCTTCCACGTGGCTTCGTCGAAGTTTGGCTCAAGGGAGAGGAGGCGGATAAGCTCCAGCGAAAATTCTTCAAAGCTTACGTTGCCGTACATTTGCTCAATGAGCATTGACGAGTAGTCGGATATCATGTTGAGAATATCCATGTCGATGCGCTCGCCGTAGAGCGCGTGGCGGCGGCGCGTGTAGATTACCTCGCGCTGCGAATTCATCACGTCGTCGTACTCCAGCAGGCGCTTGCGGATGCCGAAGTTGTTCTCCTCCACTTTGCGCTGCGCCCGCTCAATAGACCGGCTAATCATGCTGTGCTGAATCACCTCGCCTTCCTTTAGCCCCATTCTGTCCATGAGCGACGCTATGCGCTCCGACCCAAACAGGCGCATGAGCTCATCCTCGAGCGAAACAAAGAATTGCGATGTTCCGGGGTCTCCCTGCCGTCCGGCGCGTCCGCGTAGCTGGCGGTCAACGCGGCGGCTTTCGTGCCGCTCCGTACCTACAATTGCCAAACCGCCGGATTCTTTCACCTCCTGCGTGAGCTTGATGTCGGTACCGCGGCCAGCCATGTTGGTCGCTATGGTTACCACGCCAGCTCGTCCGGCTTCGGCCACAATCTCGGCTTCGCGCTGGTGCTGCTTTGCGTTCAGCACGTTATGCTTTATTCCGCGCAGCTTGAGCATTTTGCTTAGCTGCTCCGATATTTCGACGGAGGTTGTACCCACCAGCACGGGTCTTCCTGCTGCCACCAGCTTGCTTATTTCTTCAATCACGGCCTTGTACTTTTCGCGCTTGGTTTTGTACACCAAGTCTTCGGCATCGCGGCGGACAACGGAACGGTTGGTAGGAATAACAATGACGTCGAGTTTGTAGATAGTCCAAAGTTCTCCAGCTTCGGTTTCGGCGGTTCCGGTCATACCCGACAGCTTGTGGTACATGCGGAAGTAGTTTTGCAGCGTAATGGTGGCAAACGTTTGCGTAGCGGCCTCCACCTTTACATTCTCCTTAGCCTCTATTGCCTGATGCAGCCCGTCGGAGTAGCGGCGGCCATCAAGGATGCGCCCTGTTTGCTCGTCTACAATCATCACCTTATTGTTCATCACCACGTACTCCACGTCTTTTTCAAACATGGCGTAGGCCTTGAGGAGCTGGTGTATGGTATGCACGCGCTCCGACTTGATAGCGTAGTCGCTGAGCAGCTTATCTTTTGCCGAGAGTTTTTCGCTGGGCGAGAGATGCTGCTTTTCCAGTTCGGCTATTTCGTTGCCAATGTCGGGCAGCACAAAGAATTTATCCTCGTTTACCGACTGTGTGATGAGGTCAAGTCCTTTGTCGGTGAGGTCAACCGAGTTGAGCTTCTCGTCGATGACGAAGTAGAGTTCGTCGGTAGCCTTGTGCATGTTTCGGTTATTGTCCTGCATGTAGAAATTTTCTGTTTTCAGCAGGAGCGCTTTGTTGCCCTGTTCGCTCAGAAACTTGATGAGGGGTTTGTACTTGGGTAGCGCTTTGAAAACCCTCAGCAGCAGCAGCCCTCCCTCTTCGGTTTTATTTTCGGCGAGCAGCTTGCGGCATTCGGCCAGCAGGGTCGTGGCGAGGTTGCGCTGCACGCTGTAGAGACGCTCCACCAGCGGCTTGTATTCGTTGAACATCTGGTCGTCGCCCTTGGGCACAGGGCCGGAGATGATGAGCGGCGTTCGCGCGTCGTCAATCAGCACCGAGTCTACCTCATCGACGATGGCAAAGTGTCGCTTGCGCTGCACCAGCTCGTTGGGCGATATGCACATGTTGTCGCGCAGGTAGTCAAAGCCAAATTCGTTGTTGGTGCCAAAGGTGATATCCGCCATGTATGCCTTACGGCGAGCGTCGGAGTTGGGCTGGTGCTTGTCGATGCAGTCCACCGACAGCCCGTGAAATTGGTACATAGGCCCCATCCACTCGCTGTCGCGCTTGGCGAGGTAGTCGTTCACGGTTACGATGTGCACGCCTTTTCCGGCCAAGGCGTTGAGAAATACGGGCAGCGTTGCCACCAGCGTTTTACCTTCTCCTGTTGCCATCTCTGCTACGTTGCCTTGGTGGAGCGCTACGCCGCCTATGAGCTGCACGTCGTAGTGCACCATATCCCACTTCACAATGCTTCCACCAGCCATCCACTCGTTGGCGTACAGAGCCTGATCACCTTCAATGGTAACAAAATCCTTGCTTGTAGCCAGTTCGCGGTCGTAATCGGTTGCGGTAACTCTCACCTGCTCATTCTCCTTAAAGCGCCGCGCCGTATCTTTCATGATAGCAAATGCCTCGGGCAAAATTTCGAGCAGCGTATCCTCTATTTTTTTATCGACAGCCTTTATCAGCTCATCTATCTCTTTGGCAAGGCTTTCCTTTTCGGTAATTTCCGTTTCGCTCGACTCAAGTTTTGCGCGCAGCTCAGCGATGTGGTTTTCGTCCTCGGCAATGCTGTTGGCAATGACGCCGCGCAGCCGCTGCGATTCGCTTCGCAGCTCGTTGTGGCTCATTGTCTCAAAGCGCGGGTATACCTCCTTAATTTTTTCAACAATAGGAGCTATTTTTTTCATGTCGCTCTCTGACTTTGACCCGAAAAACAGCTTAATGATGGAGTTTAGAATGCTCATAAGTTTACTTGATTTACTACAATTGTATAATTTTCAGCCGAGTTAAGCGCTGTAAAACGCCAACTTCATGGCTTTGCTACGTTCCGGCTAAGAAGCTGACAAAGTTAGTATTTTATTTGGATTTCGAGAAATTTTGAATTTTGAATTTTAAAAATTGAATGAAATATTCTCTTTTCCAAAAGATTCATCGCATCCGGGCGCAGGAAAGCAGCAGCGTCAGCGGCAACAATGGTGGCGGTGTTTGGGGAAGTATTGAAATCGCGAGTAAAAAAGCCTCGTTTGGAAATTTTATCTATCTTTGTTACATAGAAAAATACTTTCAAGAATAACTTTATGCCACATTATCTTGACCCCAAAAACGACTTGACGTTTAAGCGAATTTTTGGCGAGCATAAGCATTTATGCATGAGCTTGCTGAATAACTTGCTTCCTTT
>JAIRXY010000303.1 GCA_031268055.1 Prevotellaceae bacterium
CGGCCCCTTAATTGTTATTGATGCAAAGGTACGAGGTTGTTTTGTTGTTAAAATTAGGTGAAAATGAGGTTTTTGTCGTCGTCATGGCATACGGTAACTGATGGTGTGCATAATGCAGACAAATGGTGGCGTAAGCCAATTCAAAATTCAAAATTTCCCGCTACATTCTTGCCAACGGCGCAATATCCAAGCTTGCAGTTTTGCCGTTGAGGTATTTGAAGCGCCCCGCAATGGCAATCATGGCGGCGTTGTCGGTGGTGTAGCGCAGCGCGGGCAGGTAGGCTGTGCAGCCATGCTTTTGGCCAAATGCGCAAAGGGCGCTGCGTAGCCCTGCGTTGGCGGATACTCCGCCGGCAATGGCAACCTCCTTCACGCCCGTATGCTTGACTGCTTTCTCCAGCTTGTGGAGCAAGATTTCGATGATGGTGCGCTGTAGCGAAGCACAGAGGTCGACCTTGTTTTCGGCGACGAAAGCGGGGTTTTGGGCAACTTGGTCGCGCAGGAAGTAAAGAAATGACGTTTTGAGGCCGCTAAAGCTGTAGTCTAACCCTGCAATTTGCGGCTTGGCAAAGGTAAACTTCTGCGCATTTCCCTGCGCTGCCAGCTTGTCTACAGCGGGGCCGCCGGGGTATGGCAGCTCCATTACCTTAGCGCACTTGTCGAAAGCTTCGCCGGCGGCATCGTCAATGGTTTGCCCAATGATTTCGTGCTCCAGCATTTTTTTCACTAACAAAATCTGCGTGTGTCCGCCCGAAACGAGCAGGCATAAAAACGGAAGCTTTGGGTGTGGGGTTGTCCTGCCGGGCTCGTCAATAAAGTGCGACATCACGTGTCCCTGTAGGTGGTTTACCTCAACAAGGGGCGCTCCTGTAGCCAGCGCAAGCCCCTTGGCAAATGATACGCCCACCAGCAGCGAGCCAATTAGCCCTGGGCCTCGCGTGAAGGCAATGGCGCTTAGGTCTCGGGGTTGCACCTTCGCAAGCTCAAGGGCGCGGCTGACCACCGGAATAATGTTTTGCTGGTGCGCCCGCGACGCCAGCTCCGGAACAACGCCTCCGTAGGCTTCGTGCACGCTTTGGCTGGCAATCACGTTTGAGAGCAGCGTGACGCCACGCACCACCGCCGCCGAAGTGTCGTCGCACGAAGATTCTATGCCCAAAATAATACCGCTGTCTGCCATTTGTAATTCGTATAAATTAAATATTTTACCTGCGCTACGTGCCGCAATACCTGAACAAAAGTAGTAACTTTGCCCGATTAAGCAAGTTTTATTCCCGAATCTTTTGAAGAAAGTCCTCATCATATTTTGTTTAGTAGCGCTGGTGCTCTTTTTGCTACCAACAGCCGCTTTTTTTGTGGTGCAGCACCCCAAGGTGCAAAAAATGCTGGTGGATGAGAGCGTTAAAATGCTGTCAAGCAAGCTGAAAGGAAAAGTAAGCGTAGGCTCTGTTCGCTTTCGGTTATTCAACCGCCTTGTGTTGAACGATGTGTACATACAAGATACGAAGGGCGATACGCTTATTTTTGTAAGCCGTCTGTCGGGCTCGCTCACACGCCTGCACCTCTCCAGCCGGCACGTGGAAATCGGTACGCTACGCCTGACCGACGCTCGGCTGAGCCTCGAAAAAGACACCGCTGGCGTTTTCAACTTAGGCTCGCTGATTAGCGGTCTAACGGACAGCAGCGACGAAGAGCAGCCCCAAGCGTCCAAAGAGAAGCTTTTCCTCCTTCGCGTACACAGCGTAGAGGTTGAGCAGCTGCTCTTTAGCTACATCGACCATCGGCTGCAGGGGCCGGCGAGCGATAGCGCCATCGACTTCAAGCACGTCATTGCAGAGGATGTGTCGTTCAAGGCGAGCGCCCTGAACATGGACGGCGACACCATGACGTGCCGCTTAGAGCGCTTGCAGCTTAGGGAGCGCAGCGGCTTCAACCTGCGCCAGCTATCCGGCGCAGTGAGCGTAGCGCCTACCTTTATCGAAGTAAAGCAGCTGGTGGTACGCGACGATTTTTCTGACGTCAACGCTACGTACTACCGCATGGAATACAGCAAGCTTGCCGACCTCTCCAGCTACATAGAAAAAGTGCGCATGTCGGCCAACTTTGTTTCGTCTCGGGTGGATTTATACACCATTGCCTTTTTTGCGCCCAAAATGTCCAAGCTGCACCTGAACATTGGCCTCGCGGGGCGCGCCGACGGACAGGTGAGCAACCTCAAAGGGCATGATTTGACGCTCGAATTTGGCAAAGGCACAAAAACTCAAGTCAGCTTTTCCATGCAAGGGCTGCCCGACGTGCAGAATACCTTTTTTACGTTTGATGTAAAAAATCTTGCCAGCAACCCCGAAGATGTTCTTTTGGCCGACAAGATTGTGCTGAACGGCAGGTACGCCAAGCAACAGCCGTTGCTGCATCAGCTGGGTACGCTGCAGGGAAAAGCGCGCTTTACCGGATTCCTGAGCAACTTTGTAGCCGACGGCGTGCTGCTCTCGGACATAGGCACGCTCATCAGCGACCTCTCGTTTGCGCCAACGCCCGACTCCACAATGGTTATCAACGGAACATTGGGAACGGACAACTTTAACCTCGGCAAGCTGGTAAGCGATTCCACTATGGGGAAAATAAATTTCTACGGAAAGATTAGCGGAGCATTCAAAAACGTCAAAAACTTTTCGCTCAACACCGACCTGAACATCCCAATGGTAGAGCTCTATGGCTACCCCTACCGCCACACCAAGCTCAAAGGTCTGATAACCGAAAATTCGTTCAGAGGCGAGCTGCTTTGCGAAGACGCCAACTTGAACTTTGACTTTCGCGGCGTTGCCAACTTTGAAAAGGAGAAGTCGCAGTTCGACTTCAAGCTTCAGCTGCACCACGCCGACCTTGTAGCCATCGGCCTCAACAAGCGCGACAGCCTCTCGCAGCTCAACATGGAGGCCGTTGCCTCCTTTGAGGGTAACAACATAGACAACTTTGCCGGAAAAGTTACAATCAACAGCGCCAAGTACACCACTGCGCTGGGCGAATTTCCGGTAAGCTCAATCCTGCTGGAGGCAAAGCATAACGGAAACACCGAGCTGCTGTCGCTCAAATCGGATATCCTTGAGGCTTCCCTGAAAGCCAAGGGCGGCATGAGCAACGTTGTGCCTGCGCTGGACAGCATGCTTCGCTGCTTTGTGCCGGCATACCACAACCTGCTGCCGGTGGCGACGGCGCACGGTAGCGCGCCGCAGGAGAAGAAAGAGGCAAAGCCGCAGGAGGCGTTTGAGTACTCCTTCTCGCTGCTGACCAAAAATGCCGAGAAGCTACAGCAAATGCTAATCCCCTCGCTAATGATTGCCGACAACACCTCGCTGAGCGGCTGCATTTCCTCCGACGTCAGCTGCGTGAACTTCGTGCTTAACGCTCCCTCTGTGCGCTACGCCAGCTTGCAACTTTCTGATGTCCAGCTGCGCTCCGCCTCGCAAGCCTCGCAGCTGCACTTCACCGTTAGCGCAAAAAAAGCAGGCATGGGCAACCTGAGACTACAGGATTGGGAGATAGCCGGTACGCTGGAAAATAACCTGCTCGCGCTGACGTCAAGCCACAAAACCTCCATTGCCTTTGGCAACGTGAAGGCGCATGCGCTGTTCTTTGAAAACACCAGCGGCAAGAAAGGCGTGGACGTGGAGCTATTCCCCTCTACCTTGCTGCTGAGCGATATGCCTTGGAGCTTATCGCAGAGCAAAATCCGCATAGAGGACAAGCGCTATACCATTGATAGCTTCAGGGTGGAGAACTCCTTTCAGCTGCTGCGCATCAACGGCGTGGCCTCTCAGGATATGCGCGATACGCTCTCGTGCACGCTGCGCAACCTGTCGATAGCGCCGCTGCTGCACGCGCTGAACAGCAAGGTTGAGCTGACGGGTAACGCTTCGGGAGCAGTTACCGTCAACGGTATGCTTGCGCCGTCGCCGCTGTTTTTTGCCAACGTGCAGGCCTCCGACGTTACTTTTTTCAAAAAGCCGGTGGGAGATATTACCCTGCATACCTTCACTGCGAAAAACGAAAAAGACCTCGCCATGCAGCTGAACATCAACAAGGATGGCGAGGAAAACCTGAGCATGACCGGAACGCTGAAATCCGACGGAAATGTGCAGGCCGTGGCCAAGCTCAGCGAGATACCCTTGCACCACGTTGCGCCGCTACTTGTGGATAAGTTATCGGACATTGGCGGAACGCTAAGCGGCGACCTTGACGTTACAGGCCCCCTGAGGCATTTGCTGCTCAACGGCAACCTGCTCATGAGCCAAGGGCAGCTCAAGGTGGACTACCTCAACTCCACGTTCAGCATGAGCGGCCCCGTGGCTATGGAAAACAGCACGCTGCACATACTCAACATGCCCGTAAAGGATGACAAAAACAGCGTTGGCAAGGCGAGCTTTACCCTTGCCAACATCACCACGCCGAGCAGCCTCCACTTTTCGCTAACGGTAGAGCCCGATAAGTTCCACGTGTTCAACACTACCGAGCGCCACAACGACTACTTTTACGGGCAGGCCTACGCTACGGGAACAGTGCAAATCAACGGCAGGCGTGGCGAAACCAGCATCAGCGCAACGGCAACAGTCGACGACCAAACCGCGCTTTTGATACCCTTAGGCTCGAAAGCGCAAATGCAGGGCAGCAGCTTTATCAACTTTGTTACCCCCGCCGATGTTGAGGCGCAAAACAAAGAGAAGGAAAAAGAGGAGGAACATGCAGCGTCAAACCTCAAGGTCGACCTCAACCTCAACGTAACGAACGAGGCCGATTTAACGCTGGCGCTAAACCAAAATACGGGCGATGCTATCAAGGCGGCAGGCAGCGGCAGCCTCAAGCTTGAGATAGAGCCTGCCAAAAATTTGTTCCGAATCTTTGGCACCTACACCATACAGCGCGGCGAGTACGCCATTTCTATCCAAAATCTGGTGAACAAAAAGTTCAAGATAGACAACGGCAGCACCATCACCTTCAACGGCGAGGCTACCGCGGCAACGGCCAACATTCACGCTACCTACAAAGTTCGCGCGCCCCTATCCGACCTCTTTGGCGATACCACCGGACGGTACAAGCGCATCATCCCCATAGACTGCAAGGTGAGCATGACCGGCAGGCTTACCGCCCCCGACCTGAAGTTTGAAATAGAGGCGCCAACGGCCGACAACGAGACCAAAGACCGAATGTTGGCGCAGCTCAATACGGAAGATAACGTAACAATACAGTTTCTTTCGCTGCTTTTGGTTGACCGCTTTATGCCGCAGCAGGATATGTCGGGCTACGGCTCAAGCATTGGTGGCGCTACCATTGGAGGCTTCGTAGCGTCGCAGGTGACCAACCTGCTATCGCACCTTGTTGGCGTAAACTTTGGCTTTACGTTTAACCCCACCGACTACAGCGACCCGGAATGGGGCGTTTCCATCAACACCAACATTACCGACAGGATAATCCTGAGCGGCAGCTTTGAGCGCCAGACACAGCGGAAGCAGCTCAACCCAAACAACAGCGAGACGCTTGGCGATGTTGATGTTGACTTGGAGGTGCTACTCGACAAATCGGGCAGGCTGCGGCTGAAGGCGTTCACCCACGCCAACGACCAGTACACCGAGATGATGGCCGGAAGCAACCGCTACGGCGTAGGGCTTTTTTACCAAGAAGATTTTGACAGCTTTGCCGACCTGTGGAGGGCTCTTTTTAATAAAAAATCTAAGCGCAAAGGCGGCGGCGCTACGGAGGCATCGCAAAATAGCAGCTAACGAGGCGGTAAGCGCTAAGCAAAGAATAGAGCGGCGGCTTAATAGTATTTAACCAATTGAATTAGCTAAACTTACGGAGTATTGAGAACTTCGCAGTAATTTTGTCGGGAATAATTTTTTTGTTTTTAATAATATACACCAACTAATGTCTACAAACTTTGTACTGCTGCAAGCAGTTGAACCACAACAGCTCGACTTTATTGAGCTTGCTATAAAAGGGGGATGGGTGATGGTTCCCATTTTGATACTTTCAGTTATAGCAGTATTTATTTTTGTCGAACGCTTTTTCGCCGTTCGCCGCGCCTCTAAAGTCGACAACCACTTTATGAGCAACATCCGCGAGTACATCCTGAGCAACCGCACCGACGCGGCCGTTGCGCTGTGCCAAGCCACCACGCTACCGCAGGCTCGCCTCATCGAAAAAGGAATTAAGCGCATAGGCGCTCCGCTAAACGATATTCAAACCGCAATAGAAAACGAAGGAAACCTCGAAGTGGCACGGTTGGAGAGAGGCCTCGCAATTCTGGCAATGACCGCCGGCGGCGCTCCCATGCTTGGCTTTCTGGGAACGGTAACCGGCATGGTGCGCGCCTTCTTCAACATGGCCAACGCCGGAAACAACCTCGATATTCATATACTCTCGTCGGGCATCTACGAGGCAATGGTGACTACCATTGCGGGGCTTATCGTTGGGCTTATCGCCTACTTTGGCTACAACCTTCTGGTAGCGCAGATACAGCGCGTTGTATTCCACCTTGAGGCAAGCACAATGGAGTTCATGGATATGCTGTACGGCAAGAAGTAGGCAGATTTTTTTTGAATTTTGAACTTTTTGAAATAGAATTGAATGGCAATCAAGCAAACACTACAAACGGATGTGGCTTTTAGCACGGCGTCAATGAGCGATTTGGTCTTCCTTCTGCTCATCTTTTTCATGATTACATCAACCATGATTAGCCCCAACGCACTCAAGCTGCTTCTGCCGCAGAGCAACAATCAGGTGCAGGCCAAGCCCGCGGTGAGCGTATCCATCCCCAAAAACAGCCCATACCTGTACGTCGACGGAACAACTCCCGTTACCCTCTCCGAGCTGCCGGT
>JAIRXY010000094.1 GCA_031268055.1 Prevotellaceae bacterium
ATAAGCCACATGTACCAAAAATCCACGAGGAAATGCCCCAACAAATCGACATAGTTGCTTTCTCCGGCAAACTCCTGAAAAATGTCGGCAGTAGTGCGCCGCAGCGTAAATTTGAAGTAGATGATATCCGCACAATTGGCGACAAGCATAATGGCATTGGTTGCCACAAAAAATACCTTGAGCGCCTTTTGGTAAGCTGCGCTGTAGCGAAATTTGAAAGGAATAATGAACAGCACAATGTAGACAATGTTGGCCCACAGTAAGGCCGAAAGGTCGAAGCGCAAGCCTCCCACAAAAATAGACCATATCTGGTCTGCCGATGTATCCGGAGAAAACTCGCGGTTGAAGATATAAAAGAGTAGCCGGCAAACGGAAAACAGCAGCATCATCAATGCCACGTTGCTCACCAGCGTTATGTAGCTGCTTTGGTTAAACTTTTTGCTATTTACAAGCATAGATACTTAGTAGTATAGACATTAATTGACTGTTGCCAAAACCCTCGCTACTACTATGCTTGGCTGCTTGGGGGGGTATCAGTAATAGCAGATTATCTTTAGAGGGCGCAATGCAGCCGCAAGTGGCGGAAACTTTGCCGCAGCAGCAAATCGCTCTTTCATTGCTGGTAAACGGGTGTTTTTTGGATATTGGCAGGCTCAAACAGGCGGAGTCGCATCACCTTTTTATATCCCACAGGCTACCTACGAAAGCTTGTTTACGTGCAGGGCAAGCGAACTCTTCAGGTTGCCAGCCTTGTTTTTGTGCACCACGTTGATTTTTGCCAGCTTGTCCAGCATGCTCGACACTTTGGGTAGCAGGGCTACGGCAGCGGCCTTGTCGGTAGTATTGCGCAGCGCCTTTACAGCGTTGCGGGTGGTACGCGCATAGTAGCGGTTGTGCAGCCTGCGTTTTTGGTCTTGGCGAATTCTCTTAATTGCCGATTTTATGTTTGCCATCGCTTATAAATTAATAATTGACAACTGTTTTCATCTGTTTGTAAAAGTAGCCCATAGGAGAGTCGAACTCCTCTTTTCAGAATGAAAATCTGACGTCCTAACCGATAGACGAATGGGCCATTCCTATTTTTTCAGGACTGCAAAGGTAATTCAAATTTTTGCTTTGCCAAAAAAAACAACATTTTTTTTGTCATGCTGGCAGCGTGATTTTTTCATGCGGCCAGCAAAGCTACTTGCTACCAAATAGCTGCAACAAGCAAACGCAGTTCAACCGTAGCAGCCTTATGCTTATGCCTCGTTGTTGCTAACGGTTTGCTCTGCACCGCTGGGGTATAAAAATTGGAATCAATAGTTTTCTCGCTGGCGTGGGCTGCAAGTCCGTGCCAGCAAGAGAAGCACAGTCTTGCAGGCTTCATGTCACGGCAACCTCATTCGCTAAATTAAGTTAATTTATTTGGCGTCTAAAAATATAGTCATACATTTGTCTAAAAAATTAGACGAATAATATGACACAACGATTAACGAAGGCAGAAGAGCAAGTTCTGCAAATTCTTTGGGAGCTACAGGAGGGAACTGTACAGGATATTCGCGACAAATTTGAAGAGCCTCGTCCGGCGCGCACCACCATTGCTACGGTTTTGAACATTCTTGAAAATAAGCAATTTGTTTCCCACACCGCTCAGGGCAGAGTAAATCTGTATGCCCCCATCGTAGCAAAAGAATCGTACTCTAAGGCGCAGCTGCTCGGAATCATGAAAAATTACTTCAACAACTCGTTTGCCTCCTTGGTCTCTTTTTTCGCTAAGGAAAACAACTTGTCCATTGATGAGCTCGACGAGCTGATTGAAAAAACAAAAGAAGAATTACGCAAAGAAAATCAACACTAAATTGCACCGCCATGAAAGAATTTATCGTTTACCTGCTGAAATCGGGCATCGTACTTGCCGTATTCTGGAGCATCTACTGCTTATTTTTACGAAAGGATACGTTTCACACGTTCAACCGGTTTTTTTTGCTGGCAGGGCTTGCCGCTTCATTCCTTTTGCCTTTGTACTGCTACCGCTATCCGGTAATCCTCAACCTTGGGCTAACAGCGAGCGACGCGCTTCCCACACAGCCTGCTACAAGCGCGCCATGCGCCTCTGGGGTATGGCCTGCTGCGCTGGCTATTTATGCGCTTGGGGGTATCCTTTTAGCGATTCGCTACTTCGCCGGCATTTTAAAGATAAAGAAGCTGATTCAAAAGCAGGGGTATACGCAACGTGACGGGCTTAAAATTGTAAAGCTACCCGGAGCAACATCTACCTTCTCAATTTTCAGCTACGTCGTCAGCAGCTCATCGTATGATGCATCGGAAGCTGAGCAAAAGCTGGTTTACGAGCACGAAAAAGCCCACATTAGCCAACGCCATGTAGCAGATTTACTCCTCTCCTACATGGTTTGTATCACCCAATGGTTTAACCCATTTGCATGGCTATACCTGCACGCCATTAAACAAAATCACGAATATTTGGCCGACAAAGCGGTGCTACAAAGCGGATATTCGCCGGCGCTGTATCGCGCGGCGCTCATCAACCATACGCTCAATGCTCCTGTTTTTGCATTTTCTCACGCTTTTACTCAATATAACAAATTTAAACGACTAAACATGATGACAAAAAAATCCTCCCAACCCGCAAAAAAACTTGCGACGCTACTGCTAATTCCGGCTTTTGCCGCTTTCTTCTGGGCATTCTCAGAACCCGAATACGTAGCGAAAACGACGAATCCTCAGCCCTCAGCCCAAGCTGACACGGCTGACGCAGCGCTAGCTCCCGCTCTTGCCAACGCGCTGCTGAACGTCACGGCTGATACGACAAGAGCAAAAAAGCCGTATGTAATTGTTGATGGTAAAGAGTATACCAAGGGATTGCATACGATTGACCCTAACGATATCGAATCTATTTCGGTGCTAAAAGATGAAGCTGCAATACAGCAGTATGGAAAAAAAGGGGAAAACGGCGTTGTAATCATAACGTCCAAGGCTGTTGTAATCACAGCGTCTAAGGCTGCTAATCAGCATAAAGCAAAGCACAATGCTGCTCCGCAAGCACGCACAGCCGCTGACAGCTCCAAGCAGGCGCACAGCTCCGCAAAAAACGCCTCAGACGCAAAGAAGAAACCCTTAGTAATTGTTGATGGTCAAGAATATTCGGGCGATTGGAACAAAATAGACCAGAGCTCGATTCTTTCCGTTTCCGTGCTAAAAGATAAATTCGCTGTGGAGGCGTACGGCGAAAAAGGGCGCAACGGCGTTATTATCATCAAATTGAGAACAAGCGAATAGGCAAATAAGCATCGTAAAATCCCGCACCTCTGCTGCGGGATTTTTTGTGGGCATACTTTGCTTACATCGCTCGGCAACGAACTAAACGCTTGCAAATATCACCAATTATTCGTAATATTGCCGCGCATTGGCTACCTGTTTAAGCCCCAATCCTCGAATCTTTAATTTTTGAATTATATTGGTCTCAATTAGCAGCTTAGAAGTTTCTTTTAATGGCGGTACGCTGTTTGACGGCGTAACGTTTATGGTAAATCCGCGCGATAGAATCGGGCTGGTGGGTAAAAACGGCGCGGGTAAATCAACGCTCCTGAAAATCATTGCAGGGCTACAAGCTCCCACGGGCGGACACGTGGCCATCCCCGACGGCGTTGAAGTGGGCTACCTGCCGCAAATCATGCAGGTGAGCGACGGCCGCACCGTAATGGACGAAGCGCTCACGGCCTACGCGCACTTGCAAAACCTTGAGCAAAAGCTGGAGCACATCACCAAAGAGCTGGGCGAACGCCTCGACTACGAAAGCAACGAGTACGCCAAGCTCATAGAGCGCCTCAACGAGGTGAACGACCGCTACCATATGCTTGGCGGCGACAACCGCGAGGGCGAGGCCGAAAAAGCGCTGCTGGGCTTGGGATTCAAGCGGAGCGACTTCGGAAGGCAAACCACCGAATTTAGCGGCGGATGGCGCATGCGCATTGAGCTGGCAAAAATACTCCTACAGCATCCCGATATCATCCTGCTCGACGAGCCAACCAACCACCTTGACATCGAAAGCATACAGTGGCTCGAGGAGTACCTGAAAAGTTACTCCGGCGCGCTCATCCTCATTTCGCACGACAGGGCTTTTCTCGACGCCGTAACCAACCGCACGGTGGAGCTGCTGCTGGGCAAGGCGTACGACTACAACGTGCCCTACTCCAAGTACGTGGAGCTACGCAAAGAGCGGCGCGAGCAGCAGCTCGCCGCCTACCGCAACCAGCAAAAAACGATTGAAAAAACGGAGGAGTTCATTGAGCGCTTCCGCTACAAGGCAACAAAGTCAAACCAAGTTCAGTCGCGCATAAAGCAGCTGGAGAAGATAGACCGCATTGAAATAGACGACGAAGATACGGCTTCGCTCAACATCAAGTTCCCGCCTGCGCCGCGGTCGGGCAACGTGGTTTACCTCGCCAAAGAGGTGCAAAAAAGATTCGACGACAAGGTTATTTTTTCCAACGCCAACATCTCCGTGGAGCGCGGGGAGCGCATTGCCTTTGTGGGGCGCAACGGCGAAGGAAAAACTACCATGAGCCGCATCATCGTGGGGCAGCTGCCCTACGAGCAGGGCGAATCAATTGTGGGGCATAACGTAAACATTGGGTATTTTGCGCAAAATCAAGACGACCTGATGAACGGCGACTTCACCGTGTACGACACGCTGGAAAGCGTTGCTACCGGCGAAATTCGCACCCGCCTGCGCGACATTCTGGGGGCATTCCTGTTTCGCGGCGACGACGTGGACAAAAAAGTGCGCGTGCTGAGCGGCGGCGAACGGTCGCGGCTGGCTATGGCAAGGCTAATGCTGGAGCCATACAACCTGCTGATACTCGACGAGCCTACCAACCACATGGATATGCGCTCAAAGGATATACTCAAGGGGGCGCTCCTAAAGTATGACGGCACGCTAATAGTGGTGTCGCACGACCGCGAATTTTTGGACGGGCTGGTGAACAAGGTGTACGAGTTTCGCGACGGCAAGGTAAAGGAGCACCTCGGCAGCATCTGGGACTTCCTACAGCGGCGAAAGCTGGAGTCAATGCGCGAGATAGACCTGCAAACCACGCCCGCCGCACAGAAAAATTCTCCACAAAAAAAGAAAGAAGCGCAGGCCGAGGCAGCTCAAGAGGTATCGTACGCCGACAAAAAGGAGAAGGACAAGCATCAGCGCAGGCAGCAACGGCAGCGCGAGGAGCTGGAAAAGCAGATTGAGCGCTGCGACGCTGAGCTGGCCAAAATGGACGCTGAGCTGGCCGAAAACCCTACAAAGGCAACCCTCAACTTTTTTGAAAAGTACAACGCCCTCAAAAAGCAACAGGATGAGCTGATGTGGAAATGGGGAGAGATGATATAGCGGGGAAATTTTGAATTTTGAATTTTGAATGAAGATTTTAAATTTTGAATGAGGATTCATCCGTCTTTATCCGCCCAATCCGTTTCATCCGTGTGCTATCAAGATAGAATATGGATTTAACTTCGAAATAAAATTTTGCATTTTTATGATTTACAAACAACGAAAAGCGTCGCCTGAGAATTTGCTGTTTGGCATACGTCCGGTGATGGAGGCGCTGCAAAACGGCCGCGAAATAGACAAGGTAATGCTGAGAAGAGGCATGGAGGGCGAGCTGGCGCAGCAGCTGGTTGCGCTGCTCGAAGAACGACACGTGCCGATACAGCGCGTGCCGGTTGAAAAACTCAACGCGCTTACGCAAAAAAATCATCAGGGGGTGGTGGCGTTTGCTTCGCTCATAGCGTATGCCGACTTTGAGGAGGTAGTAATAGGCGTAGTAGAGCGCGGAGAAGCGCCGCTGGTGTTGCTGCTCGACAACGTCACCGATGTGCGGAATTTTGGCGCTATTGCGCGCTCGGCGGAGTGCGCGGGGGTGCACGCCATAGCGATTCCCGCCAAGGGCGCTGCGCAAATCAACGGCGACGCGCTCAAAACGTCGGCGGGTGCGCTCAACATAGTGCCGGTATGCCGCGTGCCCAGCCTTCGCAGCGCAATAAGCTACCTGCACAACAGCGGCGTGCTGGTGGTAGCAGCTACCGAAAAAGCCGACAAAAGCTTATACTCGCTCAACTTCACCCAGCCAACCGCCATAGTAGTGGGGTCGGAGGAGGCCGGAATATCGCCCGACGTTCTGCGCGCAGCAGATGAGCTGGTGCGGATTCCGCTACGCGGCAGCATTGCCTCGCTCAACGTGAGCGCAGCAACGGCGGTGACGCTGTTTGAGGTGGTCAGGCAGAGAAGCTGAAGCTGAAGATATTGACTCCGGCGCGCAATATTTTGTTCCCAAACTTCAAATTTCAGGTTTAACTTCCAATAATAATAATCAGTAACAACAATCACAACATGAAAAAATTAGCCACGCTATTCACGCTTTGTCTGCTATGCGCAGGCGCGAGCGCACAAGCCAAAAATCCCAGCCACCAATGGTTTGAGGAGGCACGCTTCGGTTTATTTGTCCACTTTGGCACGTTTAGCGTCCTATGCGACGGCGAGTGGGTTATGCACAATAAATCGATAGACGTTCACGACTACAAGAAGCTACAGCACATCTTCAACCCGCAGCAGTTTGACGCAAAAAAGCTGGTAGGCATTGCCAAAGAAGCAGGCATGAAGTACATCACCTTCACCTCGCGCCACCACGACGGGTTTAGCAACTGGGACACCAAGCAATCCGACTGGAACATCATGCGCACGCCCTACGGCAAAGACCTCATCCGGCAGCTGGCCGACGAGTGCCACAAGGAGGGCATTAAGCTGGCGCTCTACTACTCTCTGCTGGATTGGTCGAGAGAAGATTACAGCCACACCACAGGCCGCACCGGAAAAACCACAGGCCGCACCGAGCAAAAAGATTGGAGCTCCTACATCAGCTTCATGAAAGCGCAGCTGACGGAGCTCCTCACCGGCTACGGCGAGATTGCAGGAATATGGTTTGACGGAGAATGGGACCAGCTGCCGGAGGAAAACCAAAAAGTGACGCACGAAATGTCCGCCGTAAATTGGCATTTTGACGAGATATACAGCTTGATTCACACCCTGCAACCCGCCTGCATGATTGCCAACAACCACCACCTCCCTGCCCTCCCCGGCGAGGACTATCAAGCGTTTGAAAAAGACCTGCCCGGCGAAAACACAGGAGGCGGATTCAGCGCAAACCAAAGCATTGCCGAAGCGCTGCCGCTCGAAACCTGCGAAACCATAAACCGCTCATGGGGATACCATCTCCGCGACAACAGCTTCAAATCGCCCCAGCAGCTGATACACCTGCTGGTGAAGGCCGCCGGACACGGAGCAAACCTCCTGCTGAACATTGGCCCCATGCCCACGGGCGAAGTGGAGGACACCTGCATTGCCCGCCTAAAAGAAATGGGGCAATGGATGTCGGCCTACGGTGAGACCATATACGGCACGGAAGCAGGCGTTGTCAGGCCGCAAGCATGGGGCGCTGCTACGCGAAAGGGCAGCACGCACTACATCCACATCCTCAATAAGGAAAGCGAGCAGCTAACGCTACAATTCCCCGCCGCTGTGCTGTCGGCAAAATGGCTAAACCCGAATGTAACCTCAAAGCTCTCGTGGAAGCAGGATAAGAAAACGGGCAGCGCAACCTTCAGCTTGGCTAACCTGCCGAGCGGCTTTGACGCCATCATAGAAGTAAAAACTAAAAAATGATGCGCGCTTGCTCACTTTTTTTAATCCGCAAAGTTCATAACGCTTCAGAAGCAGGATTGGAATCTTGAACGTTGATTTTTTTGAATCTCATACAGCCCTTTTATACGGTAGCGCTGGCGCACGGTGAGTTTCCCGTGCACAGCGCTGCTCTGCGGCTTCTGCGGAGCGCAACCGCCATTGTATGCTGCGACGGCGCGGTGGAGGCGCTGCTGCAATTCGGCATGGAGCCTACCTACATCGTAGGGGATTTGGACAGCATTTCGCCAATGCTGAAAAAGCGCTTTGCCGACAGGCTGCACCACGAGGCCGATCAGGAGAGCAACGACCTTACAAAATCTATAAATTTTTGCAGGCGCAAGGGATACAACAAAATTACCATTCTTGGGGCAACCGGCAAAAGGGAAGATCATACGCTGGGCAACATATCGCTCATGGCCGACTATGCAAGGGAGGTAGATGTACAAATGCTAACGAACCACGGCGTGCTGAGCGTAGCCAGCAGCAGCTCAACCTTTGAGAGCTTTGCCGGACAGCAGGCGTCAATATTCTGCCTGTCGCCGAGCGCCAAGATTACCACCAAGGGGCTAAAGTACCCAATTACCGACCGCCCTCTGCCCTCGTGGTGGATGGGCACGCTGAACGAATCGCTGGGAAGCTCGTTTTCCGTACAGTTTTCGGAAGGCAGCGTGCTGGTGTTCAGAGCATACCCCGATTAGGCTTAGCGTTGTCGGTTACCGCGCATCCACTTTTCGTTGCCGGCAATATCCCAAAATTCGTTGTAGCTTTTCATCTCGAACTCAGAAATACCTCCAGCTGCATTTTTCGCCCGAAATCCTTTGATGCGAGCGTCAACGCTTGTTATCTTAAAGTACGGCCCTTTTAGGGGGCCGTTGAGGTAGGTAGCAGTACCCTCGTCCTGAATGGCAATACGCAGGGTAGTATCGCGCATGTTAAACCACACGTGGTCGCCGTCCAGCGTTTTGGTGTTCATTGGCAGCACAAGGTGGGTAGGCGCGCCGCTGGCGTAAAGCCCAAAGCACCCCATCACGTTAGCGCCATTAATGTTGGATTCTACGTTGGCCGGCGCTCCGCCAAACATGGGGTTGGCGCTGCCGTTGCTCTCCCTCTTTGCCGACGAAATGTAGCGCGCCAGCGCTGCGCTTATGCTGTTCACCCTAACGCTCACGGTATCAAAGGGGCAGTAAAAAACGGTGTCGGTCTGCCCGTCCAGAAAAAATCCGCCGCGAGTAATTGTGCAAATGCTTGGCGCCGGAACAAGGTTGGTAAAGCCATGCGGCACGCTGCCCACGGTGTACTGCGCCAAGTTTTCCGACCGCTGCTTGCCGTGGTAAAGCTGGGTAATGCGAATGTCATTGTCGTTGACGCTTTCGCGCAGAATGAGGGCAGACACAATAAATGGGGGCACATATCTGGAGGTGTCGCTATCCATGTTGATAGGGGTAATCCGCGTGCTCAGCACCGACATGGCGTGAGGTGCAACGTCCTCTGCCCAAAATTCCTCGTCCGCGCCGTCGCCGTTCATATCGTAGAGTACGCGAAGCCGGTAGCGGTTGCCCGGAACAATAAAAAAATTGCTCCGCGTAGCGTAAGTACCCGTTCCGGGGTCAAGCAGGGTGAGCTGCTCATCGTTTATCCACACCTTTGCCCCGGATACGGTTGGGCAGGTATCCCCGCCAAAAAAGTTAGTCGACTGAGTAATGGTCACCACCTGCTGCATCGTATCGGTAGTCAGCATAGCCACTACTATTAGCTTTGGGTTTTGGCTATTCGTATCAATAGTAATACGCTCTACGCACGAGCACGCAAGCAACGCCGCGCAAAAACAAAAAATAGTAGCTCTCAAAATTTTATCGAGATTTTGAATTAATTGAAATTTTGAATTTTGAATTGGCT